>NZ_JBNCKT010000056.1:0-36859 GCF_049841675.1 Micromonospora sp. DT4 | reverse complement strand
CGCTGCGGGTCTACGCTGCGACCCGCGGCCACCGCAAGATCTGAAGTTTTGTCCACAACAGACTCAAGATCACGCGGTGGCCGTCCTGTTCCCGCCCGCCTCAGCCATGATCACGAAGTACGGCTGCCGTATTAGGTGTGAGGAACGGCTTCAGTGGACGTTCATGTTCAAGTACCAATCGTTGGCGGGCATCTCGGACGGGATCGGACCCCGGATGATGACTACCTGACGGTGATGATGTTGTCCGCTGGACTGGCCGGCATCGTTCAGCGGAGGAGACAGGCGGCGGGCGGGCCGGCGAAGGAGGCGGGGTTGTTGCCGGCCCCGTGGCGGGTGGGCTTCTCGCGTCTGTGGTGGCGCTTCGCCGACCAGGCTCTGCAGCCGCTCGACAGTGACCTCGCCCTGTTGGAGCTCTGTGCGCAGCCGCTGGCGACGTGGCCTGTGCAGCTTGACCTGTCGATCACTGACCTGCAGAACAATCTGTTGGCCGACGGTGACCTGTCCGAGTTCGCGGAGCAGGGTTCTCGGCTCGCGCGGCACGACGTGGAGGCCGAGTGGACCGAGAACCAGGTACACCTGGCGCTGCGGGAAGCCGCAGCCGCGAACGGCTCCTCGGACGAGGAGATCGGGGAGGCGTACGCGGTGCTTCGGCGCTACCTCATCGACCACGCGGTCGTCGCCGACCGTGAGGTTCGCGGCCTTGAGCGGCGTTTCCCGGCGACGGACAACAGCGGACAGACGCACGTCCACCGGCTGATCAGCCTCGCCTACCACTCGAGGCCCGCCCGGGCGCCGCAGGAGTACATCCTGTGCCCATCGTGCCGCAACGTGCTGGCCGATGCCTCGGCGTGTTGCGCGACCGCGGGTTGTCCCGGGGGTTCACCGGAGACGTGGACGGCCGTGCCGACGGCAGTGGTCTACGAGCAACACCGGGCGACGCGCAAGTACATCCACGACCCGGGCCTAGTGGAGGCGCGGATCATCGACGCGCTGTCGGTCGACTCGCTGGCGCCGACGGTCAGGGTCACTCCGTACCCGGGAGTCGACGCGCTGGACGTGTTGATCGAGTTCCTGCGCCCAGGCGCCGGCGGGGTGCCGGAGGTTGCCGAGACCTGGGGCGTGGACGCGAAGGACCAGGTCAGCGCGCGGCTGTTGGGCCGGGGATTTACCTGGCCGCAGGCACCGGCGTGTGACCGGCGGTACCTGGCGCTTCCCGCTCACCGGGCGGTGCAGCCGGGTTACATCAGCGACTTGGAGGCCGAACTCGACGGGCGGGTCGCGGGCGTGCACGTGATCGACGAGAACCAGCTGGTGGCTCGGGCCAAGGAGCGGGCGAAGGAGTTGGCCGCGTGAGAGAAACCTCGTCGTGGCGCGACAGCTTGATGAAGCAGATGCGCCGGGAGCAGTTCCCGGAGGCGGTGATGGCTCGGGACGCGTTCTGCCGGGTCGAGCTGGGGCTGCACTTCCTGACAAAGCACTTCCCGGGCGAGCCAGTGGGGGCGCTGCAGCCGCTGCTGTCCGGGTACGTCGACCTGCCGCCCGAGCTCGTGGCGGAGTGCCGGCGGGTGCGACACCGCATGGGTGACGTGGCCCGGCGCGGCTACTGGCGCAGGCTGCTCAACCACTACCTGCGGGTGCCGCAGGAATGGCGGCGCTTCGCCCGCACGGACGCCGCGGACGGGCAGGTCAACGACAAAACCGTGTTCACCGTCGCAGGCTCGGCGCTGTGCCAGGACCGCGTGGCGACGTACGACGCGGCGCTGGCTGACCCCCTGCAGTACAGGCTGACCCCGCCCCGGCCGCCGGCACCGGCCGGGCGGCGGTACGAGTTCCGCGTCGGAGACAGCGTCGAGGTGATTCACCTGCCGTCGACGCTGCCGCCGGCCCCGCCCGTCGCGCGGCTTCCCCTCATGGCCCGCCGCTCCCGGGAACCCTGGACGGTGTCGTTCGAGAAGGAGCTGCTGGAGACGGCGAGGGAGATCGACCGCAGGCTCGTCGGCAAGCCGCACATCACGAACCGGAACTGGCACAAGCGCCTGACGGAGAACATGCGCTTCAGCTCCGTCGACCGCAACGGCCCCGGCCTGGTCGACAGACCCGAGACCTTCGTCCTCGACGGCGTGTCCCACATCGTCGGGCTCATGAACTCGGGCAAGACCACCCTCACCGACGTGTTGGCGGTCAACCGGGTGCTGAAGCACGGCAACCGGGTCGGGATGGTCCTGGGCTCGGTCGGTGACGTCTACGCCAAGGTGTCGTTCCTCCGGTCGATCGGCATCGACGCCGTGCCCCTGATCGGGCGGAGCAACCGCGCCGAGCACGCCGCACGGTACTGGCGCTCCGCGATCGAGGAATCTCCCGTCCTCGTGCCCGACGACGACAACCCTGCCGACCCGGCTGCCGCCTACGCCAACGCCTCCTGCCTGCTGGAACCCTTCCGGCGCTCGGCCAACCCCGACTGGAAGCCGCTGGAGCCGAACGAGTTCCCGTGCCACGGCAAGCTCCGCGACGCCGAGGCAGATGAGCCGGCCGCCTACGACTGCCCGCTGCTGTCGATCTGCCCGGCGCAGAAGGCTCACCGCGAGATCGCCAACGCGCAGGTCTGGGTCACCACCGCGCAGTGCCTCATCGCCAGCCGCGCTGAACCGGCTGACGCGTCCATGCGCTGGTTCGAGGCCTTCCAGCCGCACACCGACCTGCTCGTCATCGACGAGGCGGACGCTGTCCAGCAGGTGCTGGACTCCCGGTTCGTGCAGACCGAGCCCTTGGTGGCCGCGGGCAAGGGCTGGACGCACCGGATGGTCCAGTACACCAACGCCGCCCTGGACAACCAGAGCATGGCGCCGGCGGCCGACGACGAGGTCGACCGCTGGCACACGCAGCTGCAGATCCACCAGAACGCGGTCTTCGTCCTGAACCGGCTGGCCCTGTCGCCGCCCGGGCAGCGGCTGAAGGAGTTGCTCGGCGACGCGCCGTTCACGGCGCACTCGCTGTTGCGCCGCGTCGCCCGGACCCTGTTCGGGCTGCCCTCGCGCGGCGAGGGGGACAAGCGCGTCGAGGACCTCGCCGACGACTTCTACCGCCACGAGCTGCAGGAATTCGCGGAGACCCCCCTGAGCGAGCAGCCGCACAGCCTCGACGAGGTCGTCGCCCAGGTGACCCGCCAGCCACGGACAGACGCCGCAGTGGCGCTGGCCATCGACAACTGGCTCGACCGGTGGCTGGAGCCGAACATCAAGGCAGGGCATGTGCGCCGCGAATGGTTCGACCAGCGTCGCGGCCTGCTGCGCCTGGTCGTCGAGGCAGCCATCTGCGCCGGCCGCATCACCACGACGTTCTTCACCATGACGACGATGTACCCATCGGTGCGGGAACATCTGCAACTGCCCGACGAGGAAACCTTCTGGGCCGACCAGCCGCCACGCGACTACCGGCCGATCGTCCCCGAGGCCCCGATGGGCAACATCCTCGCCCTGCGGTGGGCCGACAGCCGCAACGGCGGCGCGTCGCTGCAACTGCTGTGGGTCCACGGAGTCGGCCGGTGGCTGCTACACCACGCGCACGACCTCCTCGCCTGCGAGGGCGTTCAGGGCCCCCACGTCGTTCTGACCTCTGCCACCAGCTGGGCACCCGGATCGTCGTTCTACCACATCCCCATCGAGCCCACCGCCGTGCTGCGCCCACCCCCCGAGGACGAGACCGCCCTGCGCCAATCCCACATGGCAGTCAAAGCCCAGAGGAACGGCGCCGACCCGATCTTCGTGTCCGGCAAGACCGGCAGCCGGCGCCACGACGCCCTGCGGATGCTGGTCACCGCGCTGTGCCAGCCCGTCGACGGCCGCCCGCGCAGCCTCGTCGACGAGCTGCGGGCGAAGCTGCCCGAAGACCGGCGCAAGATTCTGTTCGTGGTCCTCTCCGGCGACGAGGCACGCACCGTCGGCGACCACATCAACGCCCGAGTACCCCAGCTCAGCGCGCGGATCGTCGTACCCGACGCCGCCGACCCCGGCGTCGGCGGCATCCAACGCCGTCTCGTCGGGCGCTTCGGCACGGGCGAGGAAGACATCCTCGTCGCCGCCGAAATGTCGATCCAGCGCGGCTACAACATCCTCAACGCCAACGACACCGCCGCCCTCGGCGCCGTCATCTACCTGACCCGCTCCCACCCGCCGCCCTTCGACCTGGCCTTCCCCCTGTCACTGGTGAGCCAGCTGGCCATGGACCACCTCCAACGGCCGCCGGCCGCAGAGCCTGGCGAAGTCGGCAGCCTCGTGAAGCAACTCCGCTCCACCGCTCGCAAGGTCTGGTTCGACGCCATCGGCCGCCCCATCCAGTTCCGCGCCCTCGACCCGCAGGACCGGCGCGTCTTCGTCGCCAACAACCTCGTCCCCATGAGCCAGACCATCGGACGCAGCATCCGGGGCAACCAGCCGACCACCGTGCTGCTGTGCGACGCGGCCTTCGCCGAACGACTCGCCGACCCCGAGGAGAAAACCGCGGACACGGCGCGTACCAGCATCGTCGTGGCCACCGACCAGTACCTTGGACAACTGCTGGCCACGCCCGCCGACGGCGCGAGCCAGCACCGCCTGCGAGAGCACGCCGTCAACACCGCCGTGTGGGGCCTGATGGGCCACCTGGTCCGCACCAACAACCCCCTGGGATCGAGGAGGACCCCCCGGTGACCGACACCGAGACCAGCGAGAACACGGCCAAACCACCCCGCAGGACCACCGGCGACCACCTGCGCCTGCTCGCGTTCGACATCGAGCCAGGCACCCGCTGGAACGTGGAGTGCGACGTCGCGGCGATTCCCGCCACCTGGTTCACCGAACTCGACAAGCAATGGCGCGCGAGGCCATTCGGCCGCCCCGGGCACTCGCTGCCCACCAGCAGCCTCAAAGAGCTCCTCTGCGGCATCGACCCGGCGATCATGTACGTCAACTGGGACCTGAGGTCGGACGACTTCATCGTCGCGTTCCCCGGCATCGACACGTACGTGGTCACCGACGCGATCGCCAGCTGGGCCACCACTGAGATCACCGACCAGGTCGACTGGTACCAGATGCTCAAGCCGGCCGACCTCGTCTTTGACCGCCGCTGCTTCAATCTCCTCGAATACGCCGTCCGCCCGAACGGCACCGCCGCGGTGGCCCGGCACGTCTACCAGATGCTGCCCTCGTTCCTCGCCAAGGAAGTCGTCGACCAGAAACTCGACCTGCTCGGCAAGGCCCGGCGCGACTTCATCCTCGGCCCCCCGAGAAGCGACGGCCGACGAAGCGCCGTCCTCTGGCCGCCCCAGCGAACCGACGACGACCGCGCCGGCCCCGGACTCGTCACCGCCAAGATCGATTTCCACGTGGAGACGGCACCCAACGTCCCCGTGCCGCGCATCCACGCCGACATCAGCATCAGCCGCTTCCCCCTCATGCCCGTGGCCTACGTGCCGTCAAGAGGCAAAGGCCCCACCTCGGCCACCATCTGGCTCCACGGACCTCAAGGCTTCCTCGGCCGCGACGACGAGCCCCACACCCTGCTGTCCGCGCCGGCACGCCAGATGCGGATCCCCGGCGGAGGCGGGCAGTGGCAGTGGAGCCCTGGCCTCGCCCGCGCCCTCGCGAAGCTCACCCAACTCTCGTTCCCCGACCCGCACAAGACCCTCGCCGACCCGGCCGCAGCCGCCGACCTGCTCGATGAACGCGCCATCCGCGCCTACTTCCTGTACAGCGAAGGCACTAAGAGCCAAGCGGCGGACGCCGACGCCACACCCAGCATGGACGCCGACGGCAACGAAACCAGACGAGCCAAGACACTTGTTCACGCCGCCAACACCGGCTTGGTCCCAGGAGACCACGTCGACGTCTACAACAGGCTGCGCGGCCTCCTCACCCAGCGCGGAATCCGGCCGCTGCCCGACCTCGAGCGTGTCGGCTCCCGCGCCACCCGAAAGATCAAAGCCGCGTTCGACCCGAACACCACGTACACCATCGAACTGTGGACGCAGAGCGACATCACTCGCGAGGCCGTACTTGCGACCCTGGAGCACCACTTCGGCCTCGCACGTGAGCCCGACCCGGCCGATAACGGCATGGTCCGCTTCCACGGTGACCTCAACATCACCGTCCGCCTGTGCAACGGCGCCGAGATCGGCGTCGGCGTCCAACCCGACCCGGAC
This sequence comes from Micromonospora sp. DT4, assembly GCF_049841675.1. Taxonomy (NCBI): domain Bacteria; kingdom Bacillati; phylum Actinomycetota; class Actinomycetes; order Micromonosporales; family Micromonosporaceae; genus Micromonospora; species Micromonospora sp. DT4. Next base: position 30,684 of record NZ_JBNCKT010000056.1, on the reverse strand, counting down.
AAGAAGAAGACCGACGACGCCATGCTCCAGCTGCACACCAACCGGCTTGCAAGGGAGGTCCTCGGCGGGAGCACCGACCGCCTGGGGGCCATCGTCGAACTGCAGGACGCTGCCTTCTTCCAACGCGCCCGGCTCATCGACCCGAAACCCGGCCTGAAGAAGGCCTTCACCCGCACCAATCGGCGCCTGCAGTGCCTGCGACCAGCCCAGCTGTTCACCGAGCCGAAGACCTGGCCTGAGAACGCCAAACGGAAGAAGCCCGAGCCCTACCCCGGCACCCGGTTCGGGGCCGGCACCATCCTGCGCGTGGCGTCCGCCATCAACGACTGCCTGCGCCAGCTCGGCCGTTTCGGCCCCTACCACATGCCCGTCGGACTGCCCGACATCGAGCAGGTCGGGATCTGGCTACACCACGACGGCCCCACCTGCATCCCGATCGTCATCCGCCAACAACCCGACGGCGCCGCAACCGCCTACCTCCCCGGCGCAGATGGCAGCCCTTCTCACACCGTCCCTTACGCCGACCTACCCGCCCTTCTCGCCGATGGCAAAGGACGGATCGGCCCTGGCAGGCAACAGAAGCAGATCCTCGCCGGCTTCCTCGTCAACGTCCTGGGCATCGGCGGCACCGCCGACTCGGCAACCCACGACCGCATCATCATGGTCAGAGCCGCCGGATTCCGGAACTGGGGCTGGGACTGGATGCAGGACAAGCACCTGCGCCCCGACCAGCTGATCCTGCCCGGCGTCGACATCGAAGACGACGCCGACCTCCCCGAGACCAACGGACCGGACAAGACACCAGGCCTGCGCATCGTCCGCGTCCGAGACCGCTCCAGCACCATGGAAGTCCCCCGCGGTTTCGCCAATGACCTCGACAAGCACCACCCCAGGGTCAGCGGATTGTTCCGCGCTAGCGAACGCGTCTACTACTCCGTCAACCCCAAGTCCGACCAGATGCAAACTCCACACGGCCGCACGAAGCTCGACCCCGACATCCACACCAACTTCTCCGTGCAGGCGTCGAACCCGGTGCCCCTGGAGATCTGCGTCGCCCACCAACAGCCCAACGACGATCCGGCAGCCCTCGCCACTCTGGTGTCACTGCTGCGTAGAGCACATGCCCACACCGACCAGGCCACAAAATATCCGGGCGTTCTGCACCTCTGCTCGCTAGCGGACGAGTACCTGTGAGGCGCCCAACCGATCGGCGGGTTGCTGGAGCTACGGCTCCTCCCTTCGGCACCGGGGGCGGCTCCCGAGTTGGTGCACCGCCAGATTCCGGCTGAGGCTGAGCTACTCGGGGAGTCCGGACGGCTGCGTACTGGGCTATGCCTCAAGAGTGACTCGCGGGGCAGCTTGCGAGCCCGCGGCGACTACGACGAGCGGTCGGCCGACATGCCGGCCTGCTGCGCGAACCCGAGGCAAGAGCATCGTCAGCGGCGACGTTCATCGTAGGCGATGACCAAGTGCGCGGGAGGCATCGCACGCAGGCCCGGTAGAAACCGGTGGAGGGCAGCGCTGGCCTTGCCCGAGGTGCCGATCCAGCAGTCGCGGACCAGCCGGGAGAACGTCTCAGGGTCGATGCTGCGCTCCGGTGGGAAGCGCAGCATCTTGCCGCCGTCGCGCCCCAGATCCGGATCCGCATACATCAGCTGGACCAGCTCTGCGGGAAGATAATGCCCGTCGATCAGCTGATGATCGGTATGCAGCTTGGTCATCGGATGGGCGAACTTGACGAATGCGCTGGTACCGGCCAGCCGAAAGTCAGCGACCTTCGCGGGAGGGACGCCGTCCGGCCGGGTGCAGGCCAGCATCGCCTCGAGTTGGCCGAGCAGGCGATCGTTGCCATTGATCCGGTGGATCAGTCCTTTACTGTCACGGTCCAGCACCTTGTACTGCACGATAACGAAGGCGTCCGGCTCGCTGCGCCAGTAGACCAGGTCCGCGCCGGTCTGCGTTTCAGCCAGCTTGAAGTTGATGTTTTTAACCAGCAGCCGGCGCCCCTCGGACTGAAACTCCACCCAGCCGCCCTGCGACCGATGCTGCTCCCAGCCCTCGAAGGGAATGATGTCGTCCTGGATCAGGTCGTTCTCGTCCGGCCTCAGCTCTGCGACGAAAGCCGCCACCTCGGCTGACGGCTCGTCGGATAGCGGGACCGGCTCGAGGTCGCGCCAGTCCGGGGAGAACAGGCGAGCCGCGGTCATGTTGGCGTCCCGGGCTTCCTGCAGGGCGGGCCGCCCTGCGACCGCGGCGCCACCGGCCGGTGCGGGTGGGAGCAGCACGGACCGGACTATCTCGTCGAAGCCGGTGATCCGTTGCCGCAGCTGGCGAAGAGTCGCCTCGTCGGTGCTGGGCGGGATGGGCCTCGCCGACGCGTGCAGATTCCGCCGCCACCAGTGGGCCTCGTTGACCGGCAGCCCGCTGATGATGGCGTCCACCGGGATTGGTGTGGCCAGCACGGTCCAATTCCGGATCTCCAGATTGCGTACGCCGGTCGTCCCGCTGCCGAGCCTGCCGAGCGCGTGCGCCCGGGCCAGTGCCACCACCGCCCATCCGGAGCCCTGCGACCCGGGCAGGTCGACGTTGCCGATCAGCAGGGCCAGCTCGATCGTTTGGTGCTTCCAGTATTCGGCGGCGACCTCGCGGTCTAGGGAGTCAATGCGCCGGCGAGGCTCAGCCGCTTTCCGGACCGGTGCACGGCGAGCGCGCCGTGTTCCTTCTCGTGCCGACTCGAACGACTTGACCGCCGCCATCGGCATCGGCTGGAAAGTGGCATCGGACAGGACACCGTAGCGGACGAGCTCGACTTGCTCGGCCGTCAGTTGGATCAACGTCGACAACGGGTCAACCGCCCTTCGCGAGTGTGCGCCGTCTTGGTAGGCACCATACGGTTGCGACGATGCGGATCACGTTCGCCTTGCGGCTGCTGCGGTAGATGCGTTACTCGGCGCGGGTATGCGCAGTTTCCGTCAAGATTGAGCCGATGCGCGAACTCGACGTCGTGGTAACCGCAGGCGCTGACACCAACCGAAGCCGCAAGGCTGAGCTGGGAGGGAGGTGGGCGCTGCGCGGCTCCCCGAGGGTTCATGGTGACCGATGTGGTCGTCAACCTGGTGGACACCGGTGTCGGGATGTCTACGAAGCCGTGGCACACGCGGTGCGCTCCCGGCCGGGGCTTCGGGTTCTGGCCGAGTTGCGGTTCAACAGAGACCGGTCAGCACGTACGCCAAGAACATCATCATGCAGGCCGCTCGAACAGCCGGATGGGACGCCGAACCGGAGGCGCGTGAAGACGGTTGGGTCGTCGACGTTTTGGCCAGCAGAGGGACCAGCAGGTTCGCCTTCGAAGTCCAGTGGAGCGCGCAGACCCGGGACCGGTTCGAACACCGTCAGCAACGGTATGCCGCAGACGGTGTCCACGGCGTGTGGTTCAGTCGGTGCGAGCGCAGCGTCCCGCTTCCCAGCCGTGACCTGCCCGTGTTCCGCACCGCCTTTGCTGCCGACAGTGTCACCACGGTCGTCAACGGCACCGCGATGCCGTTGGCCGACGCCGTCATCGGTCTGCTCACCGGCCGCGGACTGATCCTTACTGCCCAGGCCGCCGCCGGTGACCTGTGGTTGTCCGACGGGTCCCGCGTCGACCTCGCGGAGGTCGTCATCCCGAGCGGCAACCTCATTCGCCTGCGGCCTCGCCCCGCCTGCGCCGGCACGGCCGAGTTCCTGCACGATCGGCAGGCGAGGCGCTTCGGTCAGCTCGGCCAGGAGTCCCTCAGCCGCCTGCGGGTTGCCGTGGTCGGCCTCGGCGGGGTCGGCAGTATCCTCGTCGAATTCCTCGCCCGCCTCGGCGTCGGCGGCCTTGTCCTGATCGACGACGACATCGTCAACGAGACGAACCTGCCCCGGCTGCTCGCCGCCGAACGCGACTATGTCGGCCGGTCGAAGACCCTTCCCGCGGTCCGGAACGCCCGTCGGGCGAACCCAGATATCGGCCTGACGGTGATGGCGGAACGGGCCGAGACCAGCACGGCGCGACAGTCGTTGAACTTCTGTGCCTGAATCTTCCTCGCCGCGGACAGCCACTCCGCCAGGTAGTGGGTCAACGCCGCCGCTAACCAGTACCTGATCCCCACGACGCAGATCGGCGTCAAGATCCCCGTGAACGACGACGACCGCGTCGTCGGCGAGATCCACGCTGTCAACCGGTTCATCGTTCCGGGGGGCGGCTGCATGTAGTGCAACGGCCGCCGCCAGCGCAGTAACCCATTCCTTCGCAGCCGTTGGAGCGGCCCTACCGCGAGCTCTGACGACGGCGGCGCTCAAACGTGCTCGCGACGACCTTCATGCTCAGCCTTCTTGCCTGAGCTCGAGCTTGAGGCCGAGGGCCCGCGCGATCTTGGCGATGGTCGCGGTCGTGACGTCGTTGTTCGCCTCGACGCGCGCGATTGTCGGGCGCGACACCCCGGACTTTTCGCCGAGCTCTCCCTGAGACCATCCCTGCCTCTTGCGGGCCTCCCGAATGATGTTGCCGAAGCTCGCCTCGTTCATACCCCTTACACCTCGGCCTCAGAGCCCGAGTCAGGGTCGGAGCGATGCTGGGCGTGGAGCGCATCCGCAGCGATGTCCGTGATCTGCCCGATGAACGCTGGGTCCGTCATGTAGGACTGGATCTCATTGGCCTCGTTGACCGTCTTCAGCACGGCGAGTCCGACGGCACCGCTGAATCCGTCAGACGCCTTGAGCTGCGCGACGGTGTTGTTCTTTGCCATCGCCACCGCCTCCTCGTTCGCGTCGAGGAAGCCCCAAAACGTCGTGATGAAGCCCGAGACGCTCTCGGGGCTCACGTCGACGCCCTTGGCCTTGAACATCTCGTTGACCTTGTCGATGGCCTCGCCCAGCGGGCCACGCTTCGGCGCGGCGCCTCCCCTGTGCTCGCCGTCGAAGTTCGGCAGCCGGATGCCTTCGCCGTCCCCCTCGCTCAGCGAGTGGTCCTCCTCGATCGCGGAGGGCACGAGCTTGACGCCGGAGAGCTGCACGCCGTCGAGGAAGCTGTCGTCGCGGTCATCACTATCTATGTGGAGGTTGCGGACCAGCAGGGTCGCAAGGATCGCTCGACGGTGCAGCTCCGGGTCCTGGTAGTCGACGATCTGGCTGAGGAACTGCCAGGCGTTGCGGTAGGCGAGCACGTCGGCGCGGAAGGACTCCAGATGCTCCTTCTGCGCCTTGTCTTTGGCTAGAACCGCCTGGCGCCACTGGCCGCTCCAGCGGTTCTTGATCGGCGACAGGGCCTTAGCGATCGCCTCGCCGCCGGCATCATTGAGGAAGGCGTCGGCGACGGCGTTCATCTCCTCATGGGTGTAGAGCCCGGCTGTGTCGAGGCGCTCCCCCACTGTGATCAGCGCATTGGGGTCGACGTCGCCGTCGACATGCGCGTCGGCGTAGTAGAGCTTGAAGTCCTCTTGGACGCTCGCCGGAGTGTTGCGGAAGTCGACGACCATCGGCGCAGTCTTGCCGGGGCAGATCCGGTTGAGCCTGGAGAGAGTCTGCACGGTGGCGACCCCGGAGAGCTTCTTGTCCACGTACATCGCCATGAGGCGCGGCTCGTCGAAACCGGTCTGGAACTTGTTCGCGACGATGAGGACGCGGTAGACGCCCTGCTCGCGGAATGCCCGACCAACGTCGCTGACGCCGTTCAACGACACCTCGGTAACGATTTCTTCGTTCTCGTCAGTGAGAGATCCGGAGAACGCTGTGAGGGTGTGCAGACTATAGCCCTTCTCGGCGATGTAGGCGTCCATCTTCCGCGACCAGCTCAGCGCTTCCATGCGCGAGTTGGTGATCACCATTGCTCTCGCTTCGCCGCCGAGCATGTGCATGACGTTGCGTCGAAAGTGCTCGACGACGACCCGCACCTTCTGCGCGATCGCGGTCGGGTGAAGCCTCGCGTAACGGACGATGCTCGAGACTGCCTCGCCGGTGTTGACCTGGACCTCGCTCTCCAACTCCCCGCCCTCAAGAATGCTCTTCACCCGGAGGAACATGTCGTACGTCGAGTAGTTGGACAGCACGTCGAGGATGAAGCCCTCCTCGATCGCCTGGGCCATCGTGTACGTATCGAAGGCCTCCCAGCGGCCGTCGCGCTCAGTGCCGAACAGGCGCAGCGTCTTCGCCTTCGGGGTCGCAGTGAGCGCGATGAAGGTGATGTTGCTGGAGGCCGCGATGGCCGAGTCCTTGGCCATCAGGAGATCGTCAGCGCCGATGTCGTCCTCCCCTGCGTCCAGCTCGACATCGGCGAGCAGCTCCTTGAGCTGGCGCGAGGTGGAGCCCGACTGCGAGGAGTGCGCCTCGTCCGCGATCACGGCCCAGTGCCTGCCACGCAGTTCCTGGGTGTCTTCGATAAGCTTCATGACCTCAGGAAAGGTCTGCAGAGTGCAGGTGATGATGTGGTCGCCGTCGAGTAGTGCCTTCTTCAGTTGCGGCGACTTCGCGCCGGATTTCTCGCCAACGGCGACCACGAGGCCCTTGCTCGACTGCACAAGGTGCATGTCATCGCGGATGTTTTCGTCGAGGGCCGTCCGGTCGGTGACAACGATGACCGAGTCGAACGTCGACTTCGAGTCGGCGCTCATGTGGCGGATCAGGCGGTGGCTTAGCCACGCGATCGTCTTGGTCTTGCCCGAGCCCGCCGAGTGCCAGATCAGGTAGCGCTTGCCGGTGCCGTTCGCCTCGATATCGGCGACCACGCGCTCGACGGCACGCAGCTGGTGGAACCGGGGAAAAACGAGGCGACCTTCGTCCTTCTTGCCCGGCTTCCCCGGCTCGAAGAGCGCGAAGTCCTTGAGGATACGCATGAAGGTCGGGCGGGCGAGGATCTCGCGCCACAGGTAGTTAGTCGACGAGCCGGTGGCCGACGGTGGGTTGCCCTCGTGGCCATCATTACCCTGGTTGAAGGGCAAGAACACCGTGTCCCCGCCCTGCAGCTTCGTCGTCATGTAGACCATGTCGTTGGAGACCGCGAAGTGCACGAGCGCGCGGCCCGGCGCGAGCAGCGGACGGCCCCTCCCCGGCTTGCGGTCCTCTTTGTACTGGCGGATCGCGTGGTTGACGGTCTGCGTGTTGTCGGTTTTGACCTCGAGCGTGACGACCGGCAGGCCGTTGGCGAGGAGCACGACGTCTATGCTCTCGTTGGTCTTTGTGTCGAACCGCACCTGACGCAGGATCCGTAGCCGGACCGAGTCGGCCGCCTCGACGACCTCGATCAGGTTTGGATTAGCCGGCGGGAATGCCATGATCGGGCCGAACTTCGCGGCTGGACGGCCGATCTGGGCGTATGAGAAGCCCTTGCGCAGCACGCCGAGCAGACCGCCGACCGGGTGCCCGGTCGTCGGGTCCATCCTCGTGGTCTTGCTGAGCTCCTTGGTGATGTGCTCGAGGAGCCTCCGCTCCGCGTCGGTCTTCTGCTCACCGACCAGGTTGCCGGGGACGGCCTTCTCGTACTCGTCCGGGTACTGCGTATTGAGCCAGTGCAGCACGTCGGCCGGCACCATCGCGAGGCCGACGTCCCAGCCCGTCGGCTTCCCGTCGTCCTCGTACAGCCAGCCGCGCTCGGTCAGCTCGGAGCAAAGGTTCTCCTCGAACTCTCGCTCCATCAGCTGGGCATGGCTCATGCTTTAACCCCTCGGTCGATCAGGATGTTGGTGATCAGCGTTCCTCGCCGTTCGATCAGGAGCCGGCGAAGAGTAGAGACCTTGTCCAGCATGCGATCGATACTCGCCGTCACTTCGTCGAGTTGGTCTGCGATCCGCTTCTGTTCCTCGAGCGGGGGAAGCGGAAGTGGAGTCATATCGAGGGCCGTCTTTGTAACCCGCTGAGCGTTCGGGCGAACCCCTGTGCCGATTGTTCCGAAGTAATCGACGTAGCGAGGGCTGCGTAGTAGGTGATGGACGTAGCGGGGATAGAAGCGCGGCGAGATCCAGAAGGCCTTGTAGTCAGGGCTGATGTAGCCCATCAGCGACGAGACCCCCAGTCCACCATGGTTGAGCCACATCATGTTGGCGGCCAGTTGGTTCGGTCGAACCACTCGGTAGTTCGACACGTCCAACGAAGCCTGCTGCCCGTCGGTGCGGGTGTTCAGTTCGACACCGCGGTACTCCGAGATCGAGAGCAACGGGCCGACCGGGTCGGCGCCGTTCCTCTCAGTGCTCTCGAAAAAGTCATAGCCGAACTTTGTGCGCCCCCAGTGCTCCGGAACTCCCTGCAGCGGAGAGCGCGCGCCTTCCACCTTGCTGGAGTAGCCGTCGATCAACCCGAATACTGCAGCCGTGTCCGCAGTTCGCTGACGAAGAGCATCGGAAAGTTTGTCGAGCGTCGCGATCATACTGTCGACCTTCGCAAGGCTGGCTGCGATCTCGCGCTGCGTGTCGATGTCAGGCAAGAAAACACGCATAGAATCGAGCATCTCGGGTTGCAGATCCCACTGATTGGGGCGAATGCCCTTCGAGATGCTAGCGTAGAAGCCGATGCAGTGAACCGAGCGCAACGCGTAATGGAGAAAGCGCGGATCGTCATCCGTCTGCGGCTTGTAAACAAAGTACGCCGGGGAGACGATTCCTCGGAGCGAAGAAACACCCAGCGAGCCCTGCCATGTCTTCATCTTGTTCAGCACTAGATCGCCAGGTTCGACGAGCTGATACGCCGACATGTCCTCGCCGGCGCGGTTCCAGTTGTCATTGCGCTCAGACTTCTTGATCACTCCGTAATCGCGATATACCGACAGAAGCTCCTCAGCCGGGAAGCCCGTCTTCTTGTCACGTTTATAGAGGGTCCAGAAGGGAACTGACTTCCAACCCACCGCCTGCGTCATGATTCGTGCACCACTGCAAACATGGCGGCGAGTTCGCCCATGAGCTGGGAAATATCGGCATCGATCTCCGCGAGAGCACGTGGCTCCTTCGGCGAGTAGAAGGCTCGCTTAAACGCGATCTCGTTGCCATGCTTGGCCTTGGTCGTGTCCCAGCGGGCGTCTGGGACAAACGGTAGCACTTCGCGCTCCATGTGCTCTGTGACATCTTCGGTCATCGGGACGCGTTCAGTGATCTTCCACCCGTCGGCGATGACTGGTCTCCCCTTGCGGTCAACTGCAGGGAGCGCTGACTCGTCGGGCACGGCCATCGCTTCCATGACGGCGTCGACCAGGCCCAGCGGAGCCTTCAGACCTGCCGCCTTCGCAGCCTGCGGGAAGGTCTTAGGCAGCTCGTTCCAATCCGTCCCGTCAAGCGATCGAAGTAACTCAACGTGAGCATCGGTGAACTCACGACGGGCCCGGAGCGCCTCGACCGCCTCGTCGCTGAACCGTGCTGCCAACCGCGCCTGCTTGAAGACCGGGATGTCCTGGAACATAAAATCTTCGGGCGTCAGGATGCGCGAGATGGCGGGATCGGCGTTCTCGAAGGCTTCGTACGCCTTGACCAAGATCTCCCGGTGCTGCTGGAGCATCTCCCGACGCTTCTCGCCCATGGGCCTGCGCAGCAGAGTCCAGTGTTCCGATCCCTCGATCAGCTGGATCTTGCCACGGCGATCAGGGTCCTTATTCGTATCCAAGAACCAGACGTAGGTCGCGATGCCGGTTCCATAGAACATGTCGGCGGGCAGGGAGACGATCGCGTCGATGAGGTCCTCTTCGAGTAACCACTGCCGGATCGCGCTGGGACCCTTGTCGGCTGCGAATAAAGGAGACGCATTGGAGACGACGGCTGCGCGACCGCCTTGGCCGTCCCTTGACGCAGGGGTGAGCTTGGAGGCGCAGTGAGCTAGGAAGAGCATCTGGCCGTCAGCGGTACTTGGGAGGCCGCGGCTGAATCGGGAGCCAGGTGTCTTCGCCTGATCACGCACCGACTTCTCGTCCGCAGACCAGTCAGTGCCGAACGGAGGGTTTGAGAGCACGTAGTCGAAGGTCTGCTCCGCGTAGAGGTCCTCAACGAGGGTGTTGCCCTGCTTGATCGCGTCCGGGCGGCCGCCCTGGATGAGCAGGTCCGCCTTGCCGAGGGCGTACGCGGATGGCATGAGCTCCTGCCCGTAGAGCGTGACGTCGATCGTTTCGTTCATGCGCCGCAGCGCTTCTTGAGCGATGAGCAGCATGCCTCCAGAGCCAGCCGTCGGGTCATAGATCGAGCGTGCCGTGCTCTCCCCAGCAAGGGTGTCGTCGTCGTTCGCGATCAGGATGTCGACCATCAGCTTGATGGCGTCGCGGGGGGTGTAAAAGTTGCCGGCAGCCTTGCCCTTCTTGTTGAAGGCCCGGTACATGACATCCTCGAAGACGTCGCCCATGCCCGTGTTGCTGAGGCTGCCAGGGCTGAGGTCGAGCGTGGAAAAGTGCTTGACGACGGCGTGGAGGCGGTTGGCGTCGGCGAGTACCTTCGCGCGCCGGTTGAAGTCGAACGAGACCCAGATGTCAGCGATGTTGTTTGAGAAGCCGTCGATGTAGCTCTTGAGGGACTTGTCCACGTTATCGTCCACCGACGCAATCGTCGCCAGGTCCAAAGGCGAGACATTGTAGAAGCCGAGACCGAACCGGTCCTTGACCGCTATGTCGATGAGGTGCTGGGGCAGGCCGGAGAACGCGTCGACATACTTGATGACGTCGTCTTTGCTGTCGGCAAGCATGCATTCCAGACGCCTGAGCACCGTGAACGGCAGGATGTAGTCGCCGTAGTCCTCCTCATCGACGATGTTGCGCAGGTACTTGTCGGCCGTGTCCCAGACGATCCGCGCCGTCGTCTTCCTAGATGCTGTCGACTCGGCCATGCGCACTCGTTCCTCATCGTCGCGGTAGTGTTTTGCATCAAGGACTTTACACGGAGCGCTGTATCAGAGATGTGACACCCTGCCTCATGTCCGAGGCGACCCGGATGCTCCCGGCACACCGATCGGCGACGACCGAGCAGGGATTATCCAACTCGGAAGCAGGCCTACTCAAGCTGGGGACTGTGATCATGGCTCGATGAGGGCTTGTCGGGTGTAGTGGCTGGTTATGGCTCTGGCTTGGCGGCGGCGTCGGCGGATGGACCAATGCAGCGGGTCGCAGCGTCGGCGGATGGGTTCGATGATCAGGGTGGGGAACAGGTGGCGTAGCTCGTTGACGGTCAGGTGGGATCAGCGCGACCGGCTGGTCGCGGTTGTGGTGCTCGGCGGTCGCGACGGCGAGGAACGCGTGGGCGAGGATCACCAGGGTGCTCCAGCGGTGCCAGGAGGTCCAGCAGCGGTTGTTGGTGCTAATCGAGGCCGAGGTCGGTCTCTACCATCGTGCTGGTCGACGGCGAATAGTAGGCCACGATGGCCGGAGTGCGGTGGTCAGCTGTTCACCGCAGCCGCCACCAGTGCCCCGCCGACCATGTACGGACCGAAGGCGATGCTGTGCGCACGGCGCAGCGCCCGGCGCGCCAGCGCTTCGGGGAGGGCGAGCACGAAGGGCAGTAGGCCGCCCAGGAACACCGCAGGCCAGCCGGTGGTGCCCAGTGCCGTGCCGAGCAGCGCGGCCAGCCGCACGTCACCCAGGCCCATTCCGCTGCCCGCCACGAGGACCAAGGCCAGGTACAGGCCGCCAAGCGCAGCCGCGGCGAGCGCGGCGGCGACCAGCGTATGGGCTTGGCCCGTGGTCGCTGCCTGGCCGGCCAGCATAACGCCGACGGCCAGGGCGGCGGCACTGATCACGGGGGTGGGCAGCCTGCGGACCGCGACGTCGACGGCGGCGAGCAGCACGCCAGCGTGCATCACTACCAGCCAGACCGCCAATAGAACCAGGCCGCCTGAGGCGTCGCGCAGAAGCCAGGCCAGGCCAGCGGAGGCAACAGCCAGCCCGATGCCGCACAACTCCGAGACGGCTACCAGCACCAGCGTATTCCTGGCGGGAACGCAGTTGGGTGCCGAGGTGCCGTCTCCGCCCGCCAGGGGCGGTGGCAGGGCCGCGCTGGCCTGCGATATGGCCATCAGCCAGATGTACGCGTGTGGCAGCGCAAAGCCGGAGAGAGCGCCACCGAAGAGCGCCAGCCCCAGTACCGTGGGATTCATCGACTGTCGCTGCGGTGGCGCGCGGTGGGCCTACGCTGGTCCGGCATCGGCATCGGCATCGGCATCGGCAGCGGCCGGCTGGGCGCAGCCGTCGCGGTAGGTGTCTGACCAGCGCCGCATCTCGCGCATGAACGACGAGAGCAGCGGCAGCAGGTGGGTGCCGGCGGCGGTCAGGGAGTAGGTGCCGGCACCCGCGTCGTCGGTATGGTGCACCAGGCCACCGTCGCGCAGGCGGCGCAGGGCGTCATTGAGCGACTTGGAGCTCGGCGCCGGTCGGATCTCGCGCAGCAGCTCCGAGAAGCGCATCGAACGTTGACCGAGTGCCGTGAGGATCTCCAGGGTCCACCGCTGGGCGCACAGCCTGATCGCTTCGTGCACGACGTGAAGGTCGTCGTCCATCCGCCTCCCCTCCCCGTCAAGGTCGGCCAGAGGACGAGTCTAGGGGATCGACTGCTCAACGTGAACAACGAATTCACGTTGAGTCAAGCGGAGATCATCGGGGCACCGAGTTGCGTCGTTGAAGGGCTGGTGTGCCGGCAAGGTGGCGACAGCCCTCCGCAAGCGCATTCAGGGCGTCCGCCAGAGCGTTCCCTATAGTGGACAGGCGATAGGCGCCCGTGGCGGCGACCACATCCCAGCTGCCGTGCGGTTCGCGCCGCAGAAGTCCGGTTGCGGCGAGCCAGCACAGGTCGGCCCGTAGCGCTTCGCGGGAGGCCTCGTCGACGCCACCGAGGTCACCGACAGTGGCAGCAGAGCGGTCACGCAACGTCACGAGAGTCGCGATGGCTGTGGGCCGACGGGCGAGCTCCGCAGCGAGGTCGGCGGGCTGAGGACCCTCGGCGGTGCGGCTCATAATGCGCGCTCCCTTGAGATTTTCTGAGGATTCTAAGGCCTTCGATCCCTGTGGGCATAGTGTCGCGAACCCGACACCGGGTGGTCGGATTGCGTCGAAAGACTCGCATTATCGGTGACCTCGAGGTGAGCACCTGACGGTAATCACCGGAAGGTAAGCACGTTGCGGTAACCGCGGGGGCGGGGTGTAGAGGTGGGTTCAGGCATCCGTGCGTGCAACTTCCACGACAGCGGGGCGGGCCCCGCGTCGCTGTCGCCAGGAACCGTCAGGAGGCAGGGCGGCAGATGACGAGCCGTAACAGACAGCGAACTTCCACCGTTAGAGCGCGAGGCCGCCGCTTGCGCCTGGCGGGCTCGGCGACAGCCCTGTGCCTTGTGGCCGGCGCGGGAGCGTGCGACGCCGGAAACACTGGGCAAGAACCTTCTCCTACTACCTCGGTCACTGTTTCCACGCCCAGCCAGGATCCGCGTGGCGCGGCCGAGGACGCCGCGCTGGACGTGTACCGCGGTATGTGGGCCGCATACGCGAAGGCCGGCCTTACCGCCAACCCCGACGAGCCCGACCTCAACAGGTTCGCCAGCGACGGCGCGCTGAAAACGTTGCGGAACGGCCTGGCCACCTACCGGAGCAAGAAGCAGGTACTCAAGGGCAAGTACGCCCTAGACCCGCAGGCCACCGGGGTCGCGCTCAACGCCTCACCCGAGACGGTGACCGTCACCGACTGCATCGACGACAGCGCCTTCCTGGTCTACAACCTGGCGGGCAAGCCGATCAACGACGTGCCCGGGGGCCGGCGGAGCGCGCGGGCCACGGTCACGAACCTCGCGGCCGGCGGCTGGAAGGTCACCAGCTTCGGCGTCCAGGACGTGGGGTCGTGCTGATGCGTCGCACCGCCCAACTAATGGCCGCTGCGGTTTGGGCAGCGATCGTACTGATGACTGGAAGCCTGGCAGCACGTGCTGACGGTGGCATCGGCGGGGTCAGCTGCACGCAGAACCCGTCAGCTCCCGAATGCGAGATCAGCGCCGGCACCCCCGGCGGGTCTGGCGGTTCCACCGGCGGCAACCAAGGCGGCGGCGGGTCCGGTGACGGCTCGGGTGGCGGCGGTGTCGACGGCTGCTACTGGGCGCCTGTCGACGTGGGTCTCCCGCCCCCGCCGGGCAAGGGCCCAGAGGGCGGTTGGTATTCGCAGACCTGCGTGGCCAACGGGCTCGGGTCGCAGGACGTGCCGGTGTGGCTGGACCAGGCGCCGACGGTGAACTTGGCGGCGTTGGCGCAGACAGCGCGTTCTCGGCTGCGCCTGCCCTCGCCGCAGATCCGCACGAATCCCACCACCGCGCCGTTCGTGCTGGTGCAGGTGCCCGTGTGGCTGTGGGTGGACCCAGCGACGTGGGGTGCCCGGTCGGCGACCGCCTCGGTGCCGGGGGTGTCGGTGACCGCGACTGCGACGCCGACTCGGGTGGTGTGGTCCTTCGGCGACGGCAGCGACGACCTAACGTGCGCCGGTCCGGGCAAGCCGTGGAAGCCGGGCACGGACCCGCGGGCGTCGTCGCCGTGCGGGCACACCTACACATCCTCGTCCGCTGTCGCGGCGGGGGCGGCGTTCCGGCTGCGGGCGACGGTGACGTGGTCGGTCACCTGGTCTGGTGCCGGCGGCGGGGGCACTCTCGCCCCGCTCACGACGACCTCGACGGTGTCCGTGCGGGTGGCGGAGTCCCAGGCGATCGTCGGAGCTGTCCGGTGAGCGTCACCACGGACCGTCCCCGGGCGGTGAACACCTCCGCTGCGGATCTGCCGCCGGTGCCCGCCGGTACGCGGCGGGTGGGGCGGCGCAGCGGGCGGCGTGTGGTCGCCGGGGTGCTGCTGGTCCTGGCGACGGTGGTGACGTTTTGGCAGGTGGATCTGCGCCGGCGCGCCGACGAGCAGTTCCTCGCCGTCGCGCGGGACGTACCGGCGGGTCAGGTCATCACCGACGCCGATGTGCGGGTGGTGCGGGTGGCGAACCCGTCCGGCCTGGACCTCGTGCGAGCTGAGCAGCGCGGCGGGATCGTCGGCCGTTCGGCGGCGGTGCCGCTGGCGGCAGGGAGCCTGCTGGTGTCGGCGCAGGTCGGGCCGGCGGCGTGGCCTGCGGCGGGGCAGGCGGTGATCGCGGTGCCAGTCAAGCCGGGCCGGGCCCCGACGAGCCTGACCGCTGGGTCGCGGGTGGTGGTGCTGGTCGCCCCACCTGCGGGGGGCGGGCAGCAGGCGCCGCAGCAGAACAGCGGTGTGCGTCGGGCGGTGGCCACGGTCGTGTCCGTGGCTGCGGGCGCCGACCAGGTGGGCACGCAGTTGGTGACGGTGCTGCTCGCCGCGGATGCGGCGGAAGCGGTCGCGGCGGCCCCGGGGGACGTGTCGCTGGTGCAGCTCGGCCCGTCCCAGTGAGACGTGAGGAGGTGCGGGAGATGTTGGTGGTGGTGGCGTCGGTGTCCGGCGCGCCGGGCGCGTCGACGGCCGCGTTGGGAATGGCGGCGTTGTGGCCGGAGCGCCCGGCGTTGCTGGTGGAGGCCGATCCCGGTGGCGGGGTGGTCGCGGCACGGTTCGGGCTGGCGCAGGAGCCGGGGCTGGCGTCCCTGGCGGCGGCGGCCCGGCACGGCGGGCACGCCGGTGGGGCGGCGCCGTACGTGCAGCAGGTGCCGTTGGGTTTGCACGTCCTCGTCGGGCCGGGTGCGGCCGAGACCGCTGCGGGGGCGGTGTCGGTCCTCGCCGGCCAGGCCGAGGCGGTCGCGCGGTTGGCGCCGGTAGTGGTCGCCGATGCGGGTCGCCTCTACGCCAACAGCCCGGCATGGGGCCTGTTGCGCTCCGCTGACGCGGTTGTGCTGGTCACCTCGGGGTCGACGGAGTACCTGGATCACCTGGACACCCGCCTGCCGGCGCTGCGTGCCGCGGCGCGGCCGGGTGGTGTCGGGCTGGCGGTCTGCGGCAGGTCCGCCTTCACCCCGACCGAGATCAGTGGGCGCCTCGGTGTGCCGGTGTGGGCGCAGCTGCCTGCCGACCGGTGGGGCGCGGGTGTCCTCGCGGGGCGGATGACGGGGCGGGCGTGGACGCGTACCCGTCTCGCCCAAGCGTTGCGCGCTCTCGCCGCGTCCGTCGCGGCCGGCGGGCAGCCCGCCGGTGCGGCGCTGGAGGTCGTGCGGTGACCGCCCCGACCTTGAACGGTGGCACGACCGCGGCGCCGCCGGAGGTGGTGGCGCGGCTGCGGGCCCGGGTCAGCGACCGCCTGGCCGCGCACGGCGCGCAGCTTCCCGATGGCGAGCGCCACGCGGTGATCGCGGGATACATCGCCGAGGAACTCGTCGTCCACGCCCGCGAGGACATCTCCGCCGGCCGTGTGCCGCTCACTCCGCAGGCCGAGGCGGCCCTGGCGCGGGCGTTGCGGGACAGCTTCACCGGCCTGGGCGGCCTGCAGAGGTTGATCGACGACCCGCGGGTGGAGGACATCTTCGCCAACGGCTGCGACAACGTGTGGATCCGCACCACCGACGGGCAGGTGCAGCGTGTGCCGCCGGTCGCCGCCTCCGACGACGACTTGGTCGACCTGGTGCGGGTCGCGGCGGCGCGCAGCGGGCAGGAGGAGCGCCGCTTCGACCGCGGTTCGCCCGGCCTGTCGCTGCGGCTGCCCGGCGGGCAACGCCTGTTCGCCGTGATGGCGGTGGCGAAACGTCCCTCGCTGTCGATCCGCCGCAACACCCTGCACCGGGTGACTCTGGACGACCTGCTGCACCGCGGGGAGATCACGGTGGGGTTGCGGGAACTTATCCGGGCGCTGGTGCGGGCGCGCAAGAACATCGTGATCTGCGGAGGCGTCGGCGTCGGCAAGACCACCATGCTGCGCGCCGCCGCCGGCGCGATCAGCCCGCACGAGCGGATCGTCACCGTCGAGGACGCCTACGAACTCGGCCTTGACGAGGACAGCGACGCGCACCCGAACACCACCGCTCTGCAGCAGCGGGAACCGAACCTCGAAGGCGTCGGCGGCATCGACATGTCCACGATGGTGCGCTGGGGCCTGCGGATGCGCCCGGACCGGGTCATCGTCGGCGAGACCCGCGGCGCCGAGGCCGTACCCATGCTCCTGGCCATGTCGCAGGGCAACGACGGGTCGATGTGCACCCTGCACGCCTCCTCCAGCAAGCAGGCGCTGACCCGGCTCGCCATGTACGTCATGCAGGCGCCGGAGAAGCTGACCTTCGACGCGGCGAATGTGCTCATCGGCCAGGCCGTCGACTTCGTCGTCCACCTGGACGTCGCCACCGACGGCACCCGGGTGGTGTCCTCCATCCGCCAGGTCCTGGAGACCGACGGCACCCAGGTCCCCTCCAACGAGATCTACCGCCCCGGCCCCGACCGGCGCGCCATCCCCGCCGCGCCGATCCGCGCCGACACCCTCGACGAGCTCACCGTCGCCGGCCTCAACCCCGACCTCCTCGTCCGGGACCGGTGGTGAGCATGGACCTGCTGCCGATCCTGCTCGGCCTGGGCTGCGCCGCAGGCCTGATCCTCGTCGCCGACGGGCTACGCCGCCGCCCACCCGGCACCCCGACCACCCGGACACGGCAACGGTGGACGTCGGCCGACCGGACCCGGCTCCTCGCGGCCATCGTCGCCGGATTCGCCGCCGCGGCGGCGACCCGTTGGCCGGTCGCGGCGCTGCTGACCGCCGCCGCGGTGTGGGCGCTGCCCCGCGTCCTCGGACCCGACCGGGAGCACACCCGCGCGATCGCCCGGATCGAGGCGATCGCCACCTGGGCCGAGCTGCTGCGCGACACCCTGTCCTCGGCCGCCGGCCTGGAGCAGGCCATCACCGCCACCGCCCCTGTTACCCCCCAGCCCATCCGCCCCCAGGTGCAGGCCCTCGCGGGGGCGGTGCGCGGCGGAGCACGGCTGCCCGACGCGCTGCGCGCGTTCGCCGCCGACCTCGCCGACCCCACCGCTGACCTCGTTGTGCGCGCCCTGACGCAGGCCGCCGGCTACCACGGCGGGCAACTGTCCCAGTGCCTGACCAGCCTCGCCGCCACCGCCCGCGAGCTCGCCGGCATCCGGATGCGGGTGGCCACCAAACGGGCCGCGACCCGCACGGCCGCCCGGGTGATCACCGGCACGTCGGTGGCGATGGTCGCCGGGCTGATCCTGCTCAACCGCGGCTTCCTCGCCCCCTACCGCAGCGTCACCGGGCAGCTCGTGCTCCTCGTCGTCGGGGCGGTGTTCGCCGGCGGGTTCTGGTGGCTGGCCCGCGCCTCCCGCGTGCCGCAACCACCACGGGTGCTCTCGGCCGACCAGCCCGGGCAGGTGGCGTGATGGCTGCCTTCGTGGTGGCGTGCGGCGTCGTCGCCGGGCTCGGCCTGGTCCTGGCCGGCACCGGCCTGCGTCCCGCCCTGCCCAGCCTCGCCCAGGCCCTCGACGCCCTGCGTCGCACCCCGGCGGCCCCGGAAGAACCGGTGGGGGTCAGGATCCGGCTGCTTGCCGCGCCCCTGCGCGCCCTCGGCCTGCCCCGGCAGCGGATGCGCGCCGACCTCGCCGTACTCGGACGGCCGACCGCCACCCACCTGGCCGACCAGGCCCTCGCGGTGATCGCCGGCCTGCTGCTGCCCCCGGTCGCGATGGCCGTCCTCGCCTCCGGCGGGGTCAGCTTCGCCGCCGGCATGCCGCTGTGGGCGTCGCTTGCTGGCGCGGCCGGCGGCTGGTGGCTGGCCGAGACCACCGTGCACGCCGAGGCGCAGCGGCGCCGCGACGAGCTGCGCTACGCCCTGTCCGCCGTGCTCGACCTCGTCGTCATCTCCCTCGCCGGCGGCGCCGGACTCGAACAAGCCCTCGACGACGCCTGCGCCGACACCCACGGCTGGGCCGCCGGACGCCTGAACCGTGCCGTGGCCACCGCCCGGCTGCTACGCATCCCGCCCTGGCAGGCCCTCGGCCAGCTCGGCGAGGACACCGGCGTCGTCGAACTGCAGGAACTCGCCGCGACGATGAGCCTCGCCGGCACCGAAGGCGCCCGCATCCGCGACTCCCTCACCATCCGCGCCGCCACCCTGCGCGCCCACCAGGCCGCCGCCCTGGAGGCCCGGGCCAACTCCGCCACCGAACGCATGTCCATGCCGGTCATGCTCCTGGCCACCGCCTACATGCTGTTCCTCCTCTACCCGGCTGTCACCGCCGTCGACAGCTTCTGACCCCGACACACCAGAAGGAGAAACGCCGTGCACCCCAGCAAGCTGATGGCCCTGCTAACCCTGGCACACCTCACCCTCACCGACCGGGCACGCCGGCTGCGCGACTCCGGCGACCGGGGCAGCGAGACCACCGAGAAGGTCATGTGGATCGCCCTGCTCGTCACCCTCGTCCTGGCCGTCTACGCCATCTTCCAAGGCAAGATCATCACCAAGATCACCGGAATCAACCTCTAGCCATGCACCGCACGCGACGAGGCAGGCGACGCCGGCTCGGTGGTGACCGCGGGTCGGTCACCACCGAGGTGGTCCTCTACGCGCCCCTGCTGTTCCTGCTTGTCCTCGTCGGCGTGCAGTTCGCCCTGTGGGCCCTGGCCCAACTCGGCGTCCAGCACGCCGCGAACCACGCCCTGCAAACCACCAGGGTGTCCGGCGGCACCGCCGCCGCCGGACGCGCCGACGCCGCAACCGTCCTCGACCAGGTCGCCGGGCAGGTCGTCGTCGACCCGCGCGTGTCGGTCACCCGCACCGCCGACACCGCCACCGTGGCCGTGGCCGGCCGGGTGCCCGCCGTCGTGCCGTTTCTGCGCCTGCAGGTCAGCACCCAAGCCAGCGCCCCGGTCGAGCGTTTCCGCCCCTCGACCCTGTCGCTGGCCCCCTCGCCGCCTGGAGTGGAAGGAGACTCGACGTGACCCGCGAGCAGCGCCGCAGCCGACACCCACGCCGCCGGGCGCCGCGGCTGCGGGGAGACCGAGGTTCGGTCAGCGTCGAGATGGCGCTGAGCTACGTACCCCTGATGGTCCTGGCCGCCCTCGCGGTGGTGGCGTGCCTGCGCCTGGCCTCGGCCGCCATCGACGTCAACTCCGCTGCCGCCGCCGCGGCCCGCCAAGCGTCCCTCGCCCACACCCCCGGCGAGGCCCGCGCCGCAGGTGCCGACGGCGCCTCCGCCACCCTGGCCGGGCGGGCCTTCACCTGTCAGCCGTCCACCGTCACCGTCGACCCCGGCGCGTTCGTCCCCGGCGGGCAGGTCAGCGCCACCGTGGCGTGCACCGTCCGCCTCGAAGACCTCTACGGCCTCGGCCTGCCCGGCACCATCACCATCCGCGGCACCTCACACCAACCCCTCGACACCTACCGCGGGACGACGGCGCCATGAACCGGCTGCGTACCCGACTGCGGCAGGCCCGCCACGACGACCGGGGCCAGATCACCCCGTGGACGATCTTCGGCGTCGTTCTCGTCCTCGTCCTCGCCGGCCTGGTCCTCGACCTGGGCCTAGGCATGTCGGACAAGGTGCGGCTGCTCGACGTCGCGCAGGGCGCCGCCCGGGCTGGCGCCCGCGAGATCGACCTCGCCACCTATAGGGCCACCGGCACTGTGCAGCTCCAGCCCGCCCAGGCCGCCGCAGCCGCGCGGAGCTTCGCCCAACAGGCCGGTGTCGACGGGCAGGTCACCGCGTCCGCCACCCCCACCGCCGTCACGGTCACCATCAGCGGCACCCGGCCCACGCAGCTGCTCCACCTTGTCGGGATCAGCGCCCTGCCGGTGTCCGCGACCGCGACCGCGAGCCCTCTAACCGGCGTCACCGCACCGAATTGACCAGGACCGCCACGCCACGACCGGGAGCCCCAGTGTTCGCATTCCTCGCCGCCACCGCCCGCCGGCTGGCCGGACTCGGGATCCTGGTGCTGCTCACCGCCGGTGTGCCGTACGCGCTCATCCGATACGTCGGCTGGCCGCTACCCCCCGAGGTCCCCACCTGGCAGGACGTCGGCACCGCCCTCACCTCACCGCTGACCGACGCCATGCTCGGCAACGTCGTCGTGTGCCTGCTCTGGGCGGTGTGGGCGGCGTTCATCTGGTCGCTGATCGCCGAGGTCGCCGAAACCGTCACGGGCATCCGCCTGCCGCAACCCCGAGCGATCGCGCCGGCCCGCGGGCTCGCCGCCATCCTGGTGGCCGCCATCACCGGCGGCGTCCTCGCCACCGCCGCCCAGGCCGCGCCGACCCTCACCCAGCCAGCCCAGGCGACAACCGCCCACACCAGCGCCACCGCTCCGGCTACGGCGACCGCCGTGCCCAGCAGCACCGTGCGGCTGGTGAGCACGGATGGGCACCACACGCAGACCTGGCAGACAGCCGCGTCGACGTCCGTCCTGCCGGACATGGGGGACCCGGTGCCGGCGCGGCTGGTAGCGGGCCACGTGACGCTCGTGTCGTCCGGGCAGACCTACACGTGCGAAGTGCGACGCGGGGACACCCTGTCGAAGATCGCCCAGCAGTGGCTCGGCGACGCCAACCGGTGGCCGGAGATCTTCGCCCTCAACCGGGGCACCCACTTCCGCGACATCGGCGGCACCCTCACCAACCCGAACCTGATCTACCCCGGCTGGACCCTCGAACTGCCCGACGACGCCACACCACCAGCCGGCACACCCCGGACCCCGCCACCCGCCGACCCCCCGGCGGCAGGCCCCGAACAGCCAACACCCGGCACCGCCGCGCCCCCGCCGACACCACCGAACCAACCCACCCAGCCGCCACCCGACGCGCCGTCCGCGAGACCGTCGACAGGCCCCACCACCCCGGCACCGCAGGACGGTGACGACGGAATCGTGCACATCCCCTCACCACCGGTCTCCACCGCGCCCGCTGAGCAGCCGTCGGCCTCCGGGGCCTCGACGACGCCGAGCCCCTCGGTCGACGGGCAGCAGACACCCGGGCCGCGAACGGAGGCGTCACCCGGTGTCTCACTCGGCACCGGCAGCTGGCTCGACGCCGGGCTCGTCGCCGCGATCCTCGCGGCCGTCGCCCTCGTCTGGGCCCACCGCCGCCGCCGCTACATCCGCCGGCCCGTGTCGGCCGACCTGCGATTGGACGACCCCGACGTGGCGCCCATGCCGCCCGTGGTGAACCAGATCCGCCGCCGCCTGCGCCACGCCACCACGACCTCCACCGACCCGGCCAGCCACGAAGGTCCGGACGACGACCTCGGCCTGTTCACCGACCCGGACGACACCGAAGCGAACGACAAGACCGACGACGGCACCTCCGCACCGGACAGCCCTGCTGCCTCCGATCAGGACGCCGACCTGCTCGACGACGACCGTCCAGGGATCGCCGGGCGGTACGACGAGAACGACGCCCTCGACGATGCCGGTCTCGACGACGAGGACGATCCTGAGAAGCCGGCGCCTGCCGCGGACCCGAGTCTGGGCGATGACGCTGCGCTTCGCCCGGTGGTGCCGTCGCTGGCGCACCCGATCGCCGCGGTCTGGCCGCCCGCCGGCCTGGGGCTCACCGGTCCCGGCGCGGAGGCCGCCGCCCGCGGGTTCATGGCCGCCGCCCTGGCCGCCGGAGGCCTCGACGCACCAGAAGACCGCACCTGGCTGGTCATGCCATCAGCGACCGCGGCGACGCTGCTCGGCGCCGGTGCCGTCGCACTGCCCCGCACCCCGCGGCTGACCGTCACCGGTGGCCTGGACGAGGCACTCGACCTGCTCGAGGCGCAGACCCTGCACCGCAGCCGCATCGCCTACGCCCACGAGGTCGACACCGTTGCCGAGGCCCGCGCGGCGGATCCGACCGGGGAGCCGATGCCGCCGGTCCTGCTGCTGGCCGACGCCGACACCCGCCACCAGCGCACCCGCATCGCCGCGCTCCTCGCCCAAGGCCAGCGCCTGGACATCCACGGCGTGCTGCTGGGCGCCTGGCCCGACGGCGACACCATGGTGGTTGCCACGGACGGCGTCACCAGCCGCGCCGACGGCGAGGGCTCCCGCCACGGCGGTCACCCGGCCGACATCGGCCGGCTGGCCGTCCTCACCCCGTCCGAGACCAGCGACCTGCTCGTTACCCTCGCCGAGTCCCACACCGGCCAGCCGCAGGCTCCCGCCCCGGCCGAACCCGTCACCACCGCCCAGGCCACGACCGCCGCACCCGATGCGCAACCTTCTCCCGACACCGAGCCGGCGCCACCCGACGTCCCCTTCTGCGAGGGTGAACACCTGCCGGCATCCGGCCCGGAGCCCGTGCCCGCCGCCCCGACAACAACACCAGACAGCGCCGACAGTCAGACCACCCCGGGCACCCAGGCAGCGGCGACAACTCCGCCCACCGGCGCCCATGCCCGCGGCACGGAGACTCCCCGCGACGGTGCGCCCCCGCCCGCCGTGGAGGAACCGGACACCGACGGCGCGGCCGAGAACAGCCAGGAGACCAGCCACGGGAGGGCGCAGGTCACCGTCCTGGGCACCGCCGCGATCGTCGACGTGCCGCCCGGGCCGACGCTGCGCAAGAAATCCCTCGAAGTGCTCGTCTACCTGGCCGTGCACGACGGCGACGCCTCCGCCGAGGCGATCCTCGACGACCTGCTCCCCGACGCCCCCGCCAACAAGGCACCCGGCCGGCTCTACACCTACGTGTCCGACCTGCGCACCATCATGCGCCGCACCGCAGGACGTGGCACCTACCTCACCCACCCCCACCAGCGGTACGTCCTCAACCGCGACGCCGTCGACGTGGACCTGTGGCGCATGCGCGCCGCGATCCGCGACGCCAACCAGGCCACCGACCCGGCCGAGCGCCTCGCCGCTCTGCGCCGCGCGGTCGACACCTACCGAGGGCACCTGGCCGACGGCGCCGACTACGAATGGATCGAGCCCTACCGCGAAGCCGTCCGGCAGCAGGCACTCGACGCCTACCTCGCCCTCGCCGACGCCCTCGCCGACAGCCCCGCCGAGCAGCTCACCGTCCTCGACGCCGCGATTGGCCACAACCCGTACGCCGAAGAGCTGTACCAGCAAGCGATGCGGGCCCGCGCCGCGCTCGGGCACCTCGACGCGATCCGCAGCCTGCGCCGCGCCCTGATCCGCGCCCTCGGCGAGATCGACGCCGAACCCAGCGACGACACCATTGCCCTGGCCGACGAGTTGGTCGCCCAGGTGCAGCGCCCCGCTCGACGACCCGACCTGCGGCCTGCACCCCGGCCCGGTGACGGAGCCGCCGCATGACCGCCACGCCGCTACCCCGGCACACCTCCGCACGTACCCCGGAGGTGGCAGAGGCCGACCTCCGGCATCTGACCCGTCTGCGGTGGGCCGTGCGGGCGGTGCTCGCACTCGGCGTCGCCGCGTCCATCGCGGCGAACGTCCTACACGCCCGGCCGAACCTCATCAGCCAGGTCATCGCCGCGTGGCCACCCCTGGCGCTGCTGCTGACCGTCGAACTCATCTCCCGCGTACCCGCGAACCGCCGCGGCCTGGCCGCCGCGCGGCTGATCGCCGCCGCCGTCATCGCCGGCATCGCCGCCTGGGTGAGTTACTGGCACATGGTCGGCGTTGCCGCCCGATACGGCGAAACTGGCGCCGCCGCCTCCTACCTCCTGCCCATCTCCGTCGACGGGCTGGTCGTCGTAGCCAGCATTAGCCTGGTCGAGATCGCGGGACGCATCCGCACTCCCGCCCTCAGCTCGGCCGACCGCAGGCAACTCACCACCACAACAACAGAAGCTCCTAACCTGGTGGCCGAACCACCGAGCCTGGAAGCGCCGGCCCTCGCTCCGGAACCGGTCGGCGCCACGCGGCTGGCCCGAGGCTACGACCCGTCGCCACCGCCGCAGCCGCAGGCCGCGAACCGTGGCGACGAGGACGAGCAACTGGCTACAGAGGTCGTCACTCCAGCGCCGACCGGTTCGAGCGGCACGGATGGCGTGGCACCTCAACACCCGCTGGTCGACGCCCTCGACCACGAGGACGCTTACCACTTTCGAAACGGCGATGAAGCCTCGGTGCCCGTAGAGACGACGCCGTTGCGGGAAACGGACCGATCTAACCTCGAGGCGGATCGACCTGGAACCAGCAGGTCTCAAGCCACCGGCTTTTCGGTCTCCCAGCTCGAAAACTCCGACGAGCGGGACCGGGTGAACCAATCGGCCGACGCCGAGCACGCTGTCTCGGACACCATCGAGTACCAGGCACATAGCCCCAACTCGGGCGACAGCAGAACCAGCGCCGACGAGGTGCCGTCTGACACCGCCGGGGCCGTGGCCTACTGGTACCGCCACGACCCCTCCTTACACCCGGCCGACATCGCCACCAGAATCGGTCGATCGGAACGCACCGTCCGCCGGTACTGGCCACCCGTCCCGCGAAGCGCCAACGGACACGACACCAGCCGTGCCACCGAGCAGGTTGGCGCCTCGTGAGCGTCGTGCGGGAGCGCCAGGCACGTGTCGCGTACCGGGCGCACTCAAAAAGGTACTGCTCAAGGCGCGAAGGGGAGTTAGGTCAGGTCGGCTCATCCTCCAGTGAGCCGGCAGTTTGACGCGTGCGGCACCCGGCGGCACCACTTCGGTAATGCCGCATAACGGACTGGCAGGGGCGACGCGAAGCTTCCCAAATCCCGGGAGGTAGGCGGGACTACGCCGCAAGGGTGTGAAGCATGCGTCTATGACGCCGTCAATATAGGCAAACGTCTTCGCGGGCAGACGCTGGCGGCGACAGAGACCAAGGTCAGCTCGGGGACGGGGGCAGGAATGACGCACGGCGCGGGATCTCTGGATGACGTCGCTGGGTGGGCGCTTAGGTATAACGACGCGGCTTCGGAGTGGCGCGGCCTGATCGCGGGCGAGGACGTTGGCGTCGCCGGGTTGGTAGATCGCTGGCGGGACACTTTTGAAGAGGCCCAGCGGGAAGAGCGGCGCCTCGTCGCGGCCGGGCAATGGGTCGGCGGGCCGCCTACGCTCTTGGCGGCTATCGGTCAGGAGTACCGCGAAGCGGCTATGACGGCCGCCTTAGGATGGCTGTTACGGCCGGACGGCCAGCATGGCCTGGGGCGTGCGGTGATCGACGGGCTAGGCGCGGTCGTCGGAGTCGACGTGGCCGGCACCGTCCGAGTCGTGCTAGAGGAGGTGCGTCACGACACCCGTGCCGACCTTGTGGTCTATGGCTCCGGCTGGACGCTGATTGTGGAGGCGAAGACCTTCTCCTCCGAGCGTCCGCGCCAGCTGGATCGGATTCATGAGCTGTGGGGACGAGAGGCCGGACCGAAGTTCGTCTTTCTCACCCGCGGGGAGAGGCAGCCGGTCACAGCTCGTGAGAGCGCGGATCATTGGCACAACCACACCTGGCGACAGGTAGCCGCGTTCATTAGGGCGGCCCTCGTGAAGAAGGACGCTGTCACGATCGCGCCTGGCGTCCATGACTACCTCATGACACTGGAGATCTTCCACGATGCCTGACGAGATTGAGTTTCCCCAGCGGGATCCGGCTGATGCGAAGGCCTGGTTCTACCTGGATCGTCGGGCGGACATCGAGGCGTGGGCAGCTCAGCGAGACGATGCGGCAGCGCTTCTTGGCCGCTATCTGCGAGCGCTCGCCACGCCACTGAGCGAGATGGCAGGCGAGGTCGACGCCGACGTCGATCTTGAGAGTCTCGGCGACGGGAAATTCCAGGTCATGGGCCTCCGTCGAGCAGGGTGGATCTGGAAGGGCGTCAACGACGTTGCGGTGGTCGTCGAATGGGACCCGAAGACGCTACTGAGGCCTCTAGCGGAAAACGAATGGCCCTTTGCCGCCGTCCGCTACTGCGGCGACCGGGCCGATCGGGAGCGGTTCCGGGCACTGCAGAATGCGCTTACCCCGGTAGCCAAGCGACTCGGGGGACGGTGCACGACACCGTGGCCCTACTGGCGGTTCCAGAAACCCGCAGGCGGGGTCGTGGACCCCGAACTGCTGACCCGTGACCTGCTCGCCAGCTTTCGGTCGCTCTGGGACGAGGCCGCGCAGGTCCTGGACAGACTGCACTGGGCTCAGGCGCCCAGGTAGCCGTCCCACCAGTGCGAGTCGGTCGGCCGATCACATTCGCCGCGCAGATGGACTTCGCCGATCTCGGCGGGCCGCCAGAATTCATTGACAGCACATCGGCAGAGGAGACAGTTCCAACTTGGTGAGTCAATCGGCTCGGCTGGACTGCACCGCCACGAAAAGGGGTCGCCTTCTCACTCATGCTCGGCGACCACCGGGAGTCGCCTGCGCTTCCGGCGAGTGACCCAGTGCCTGTGTGTTGTACTCAGTGGTCGTGACGACGCGGTGCCGATCGATGGAGATGGTGAGTCCGATCGTGCCGGGGATCCGAGCGCCTATGAGGCGCCCGGATCCCGGCGGGCCTCGGTTGGGCTGCCTGGTTACAGCTGAGCGATCAGTGGCTGTGTCCGCGGGTCGAAGTTGTACCGGTTGTCCCAGGGGAACCGGCCCTGCTGGTCGGGCCACACGAGCTGCTGGAGGCGGATCTGGTCGCGGCCGTAGCGTTTGATCGCCATGCCGGGCAGCAGCTCGTCGGTGGGTGGTCCGTCGATGATGATCGCGTCGTAGCCGGCGATGAGGTCGCTGATGCGCTGGCCGTGGGTGAACCGTTCGGCCTTGTCGTAGACCCGGCGGGCAAGGTCGTTGAGCAGGCTGTGGGCGACCTCGGGTGGCAGTCCGGCGGTGATCAGTTCGGGGTAGTCGTGGGCGGTGAGCCCGACGGTGTAGGCGAACGGAGCGGTGGTGTCGGGGTCGTCGGCGGTGGGCAGGACGTGGGTGACGGCCCAGCCGGTGGTGTCGATGATCTGTTCTTGGCGTTGGAGGAAGTCGTCGGTGTTTGGCACGTGCTGTCTCCTGGTCATTCGGGCGTACGGGTGGAGTCCGGGTCGGGTGGCTCGACGTCGACGAAGCCCCAGAGCCGTTCCATGACCTGGAGTTGCCAGGTGCGGTAGCGGTCGGCGAAGCCACGGCAGACAGCGGGCGGGACCGGACTATCGGCGTAGGGCAGTGTCGAGTGGCAGATGATGTATCCCGCCGCACCCCGCGCCTCGGCGACCATCTGCTTGAGCCGGCCGGGGTCGAGGTGCATCGGGTTGCCGGGCTTGAAGATGCAGGTGGAGCACTCGCGGGCGAGCAGGCGAGTCTTGCGCAGATCCGGGTCGCCGACGCTGAGCCCGGGTGACCGGTCGGTACCCGGTTCGTCGACGGGATCGAACATGCTGTCCATAATCAACTCCTTGGCGTAACGGCGTGGGGCCCGCATCCGTCGATGCGGGCCCCACGAATCCGAGTGAGCGGAAGGCCTCGGCGCCCGGGCGGCGCCGGCGTGGCCTGGTCAGAGCCGGCGCAGCCAAGTCAGCACCGTGTCGATGTCGGCACGGCGCAGCCCGTGAGACGGGTCGACGGGGTGGAGCAGGGTGGGTACGCCGTCGCGGGTGCGCTGGTCGGCGGTGGTGGGGTCCTTGCCGCCGAACTCGTCGTCGAGGACGGCGAGTGCCCGCCGCGCGGCCCAGGGGTAGAGGGCGGAGAGTTTGCTCTGGTGGCCGAAGCGGACACCGCCCGCGTGGACGGGGACGTGCGGCCAGGTGGTCGGCAGGTCGAGTCGTGGGGCGATCCATTGGGCGGCAAGGTGGTTCCAACTGGTGCACCACACCGGTTGGGCGTGTTCGGCCAGTTCCCGCAGCCATGGCCCGTGGTCGGGGTGGAGCCAGACCCTGCCGGTGACGTGCTGCCCGTCGGGTCCAGGCCCGTCGTAGCGGTGCGGCTGGTAGCCAAGCGCTGCGGCGTAGGCCGGGTTGGCGGGGTTGAGGACGCCGTCGACGTCGAGGGCCACGATCGGCGAAAGCTCTGGGTGTGCCAGGGGTCGGGTGCTGGTCACGGCTGGGCCTCCTGGAGGGTGACCGGGTGCAGCGGCACGATGAGCCGGTCGGCTGCGCGGCCGGGTCCGCCGTCGGGTTGCCACGTGTCGGCGGCGGCGTGGGTGGGGAACGGGCCGACGGCGGCGAGCCAGCCGTCGGCGCGGTCGAGCAGCACGAGGACGGCGGTGCGGGCATCGTCGAGGGCGGGCCGTAGGGCCGCGGCGAGGGTGGTGGGCAGGTCGACCCAGCAGGTGGCGGGTAGGGCTGTTGTGGCGGGGTCGTGCAGCGGCACGGGTTTGGTCACGGCGAGTGTGGTGCTGTCGAGCGCGAGCATGGGGGCGAGGGAGCGAGCTGTTTCGGCGCCGCTGGTGGGGCCGTGTGCGGCGAGTTCGCCGCCGGTGTGAACGGCGAGCAGCGCGTACGGGTCGCGGATCTCCAGGGAGTCCAGGACTGCGAGGGTGATCATGTCCCCGGTTCGCAGGTCGCCCAGGGTGAGGAGGACCGGCCGTCCGTCCGGGTCGCGGGTCCAGGTGATCACGTCGAAGTGCTCACTGGTGACGTCGCCGAGACGTCGCCAGGCGCGGTTGTCGGTGTCGAAGGGGTGTTCCTTGTCGGTGCCGAAACGCATGGGATGAGCTCCTTGTGATGGGCGGCGTCGTATCGCGTCCGGACCTGGCCCACCGGGTCATTGGGGACGCGATGCATGGACGCTTCGATGGCGCGGGATGGTCAAGTCGCCGACCGGCGGCGAGGGCCGTCCGCTGCCGGCCCCGCGAGACGTGGCGGGTTGCCGGCGGCAGCCCGCCTCTGCGGGGCTTGGGTACGTCGTTGGGGTGGCCGCGCGCGGCGCTGCCCGGCCACGGCCGTTGCAGCGCCGCGGCGCGGGGGTGGGACTGGTCGGTCGCCGGACGGCTCGGCTGGGCTTAGGCCTGGGCGAGCGCGGTGACGGCGGCGTCGGCGATCGCCGCGACGGCCTCGACGGGATCGGCGACAGTGAGGGTGGTGGTGTGCGTGAAGGTGTGCCTCCACATCTGGTCGGGGCCGGTCAGTTCGCTGTCGGCGAGCGGGTCGGCGGGGTGCAGCCACAGCACGGCACAGCCGGCCTGGTGCAGGGTGGTGACGAGTTGTTGCCCGGCGGGGATGTCGTCGAGGTAGCCGTCGGAGACGACGGCGAGCATCCGCAGGGTGCGGCCGTGGCGTAGGTCGAGGAGTTGGTCGGCGACCTTGACCGCTTCCGGGAAGGTGGCGGTGGCGAGGCCGGTGCGCATGGTCAGCACCTGCGTGGGGCGGGTGCGTGGGGGTACCAGGACGGTGGTGCGGTCGCCGAAACCGATGGTGGTGGTCGTCGCGTCGGCGCGGCGTGCCGCGTTGGCGAAGATCCACGCGGCGGAGGACATCGCGTCGGTGTAGCGGTCCATCGAGCCGGACAGGTCGACCAGGACGGCCAGGTGCAAACGGGGTTTCTCCGGTGGCAGCTGGGCGCGTTGCTGCCACGGGGCGGCGGTCGGGAGTTGCCCGGCGGCGATTTGTGCTTCGGCGGTGATGGCCTGCCGGGTGCGCAGCCGGCCGGGTGGGATCGCGGAGGGCCGCCGGCCGGGTTCGGGGTGTTGGGTGCGGGCCTGTCGCAGCCGGTGGGCGAGGTCGCGGGCCGCGCGGTGTTCCTGCTCGGTCGGGTCCCGGCGGTCCCACTCCGACGGTGGGCTGTGCCGGTGGGCCAGCAGCGTCGCGGCGTACTCGGCGGGGGTGACGCCGGCGGCGACGGCGAGGTAGTCGACGAGGGCCGCAGCGAGGCGGCCGGCGAATTGCCCGGCGTCCGATACGGGGGTGTCGTACTGCTGGTCGGGGTCGATGCCGAGGACCTGACACCACCGCCGGGCCAGGCAGATCATGGTGTCGGCGTC
>NZ_JBNCKT010000055.1:403-37275 GCF_049841675.1 Micromonospora sp. DT4 | reverse complement strand
GCCAGGCTTGATCGCCGCGTCGAGGTCAGCGTGGATTGATCCTGATGCCCGACCGGGCACCACGCCGATCGCTGTCACAAGGAGCCAACTATGGCCGACCAAAGTCCCGGGTCCCGCACGGTGGAGGTTGATGACGACGTGTACGACGTGTTGGAGCGCACCGCCGCCAGCCGAGACACGGACATCAACAGCGCGCTGCGGTCGCACGTTAACGAACCCTCCCTGAAGCGCAGCCCCGAAGGCGGGTGGGTGTCCGGGCGACTCCCGTGACACCCACCGAAAGCCTCAGCGGATGGTGGCGGTCGCTGTGACGAACGTGGCCCAGACGGCGGGAGCGAAGGTGAGGGCCGGGCCGTGCGGGTCCTTGCTGTCGCGTACGGCGACGATGCCGGGCAGATTGTCGGCAACTTCGACACACTCGCCGCCGTTGCCCGCGCTGCGGGTGCTCTTGCGCCAGTGGGCGCTGGTCAGGTCAACCACGGTGAACCTCCCCGATGATCTTATTGATCAGTTGGAACGATTGTCCCTCATCAAGGGCGAGTGACAGCAAGCTTGCCCAGACCTTCTCGGTGCTGCTTCGTGCGCGCATTTCTCCGTCAGCTGGCGGCCCGCCGGTGAGCGCCCGGTGGGTGGCGCACCTGCCGTTCACCGCCGCCGACCTGCCGGCCGCCCAGCACTTCGCCGGCACCCTGGGCCGCTCGTTGAGCTTCCTGCCCGAGGTGGACCCAGGAGAGACCACCGTGTCCGCCGAGGACGCCCAGGGCGTACGCCATCGGGTGTTCTGCGACCTGCCGCTCGACGGCGGCCGGCGATGCGTGCGGCGCGTCGAGCACGACGGCGACTGCACGGCCCAGCGGTGTCGGTGACCGCCGTGCCGCTCGTCGTCTGCCCGGACTGCGACGGGATGACCTTCACGCTGGAGCCGTGCCGGTGCCCCACCTACGGCGACCGGTTCCTCGCCGACGACGACGTGTTCGGGCCGCGCCGGGAGGCGTACCGGAACTGCGACCAGTGTCGTGGCGCGGGGCAGGCGGTCACCGTGCGCTTCACCCGCGCTGGCTGCGCCGTGTACCGCCATGACGCCGACGGCGTACGCCTCCTCGCCGAAGTTCCCGACCTGCGCGACCGGTGGTGCTTATGAGGCCTGTCGACGGCATTGATCCACACGAGATCGCCGATGTCGTGGCATCCCATCGAGCGGATACCGCGACATCGGCGAAGTCGCGTTGATCAAGAGGCCACGCGCGGGCTTACTCCGGGACGCGGCGGTAGGCGCCGTCGCTGGCCGAGGTGGCCATCGAGGCGTACGCGCGCAGCGCCGCCGACACCGGACGCTGCCGGTCCGTCGGGGTGTACGGCTTGTCGCGCTTCTCCTCGGCCACCCGTCGTGCCTCCAGCTCGTCCTCCGGCACGTTGAGGTTGATCGACCGGCCCGGGATGTCGATGACGATCTCGTCGCCCTCGCGGACCAGCGCGATCAGTCCTCCGGAGGCGGCCTCGGGGGAGGCGTGCCCGATGGAGAGGCCGGACGTGCCGCCGGAGAAGCGACCGTCGGTGAGCAGCGCGCAGGACCGGCCCAACCCGCGACCCTTCAGGAACGAGGTGGGGTAGAGCATCTCCTGCATGCCGGGGCCGCCCTTGGGGCCCTCGTAGCGGATCACCACGACGTCCCCGGCGACGACCTCCTTGGCGAGGATCGCGGTGACGGCGTCGTCCTGCGACTCGTAGACCTTCGCCGGGCCGCGGAAGGTCAGGCAGTCGTCCGGCACGCCGGCGGTCTTCACGACGCAGCCGTCCGGGGCCAGGTTGCCGTGCAGGATGGCGAGGCCGCCGTCGGCGGAGTACGCGTGCTCGCGGTCGCGGATGCAGCCCTCGCCGGCGTCGGTGTCCAGCGACGACCAGCGGTTGGTGGTGGAGAAGGGCTCGACGGTACGCACCCCGCCCGGCGCCGCGTGGAACAGCTCGACCGCCTCCGGCGTCGGCGAGCCACCGCGCACGTCCCAGTCGGTCAGCCACTGGGCCAGCGAGGGGGAGTGCACGGCGTGGACGTCCCGGTTGAGCTGCCCGGCCCGGTCCAGCTCGCCGAGGATCGCGGGGATGCCACCGGCGCGGTGCACGTCCTCCATGTGGTACTTCGGGGAGTTCGGCGCCACCTTCGCCAGGCACGGCACCCGCCGGGAGATCGCGTCGATGTCGGCGACGCCGAAGTCCAGTTCCGCCTCGCGGGCGGCGGCGAGCAGGTGCAGCACCGTGTTGGTGGAGCCGCCCATGGCCACGTCCAGGGCGACCGCGTTCTCGAAGGCCTTCCGGGAGGCGACGGTGCGGGGCAGCACGGAGTCGTCGTCACCGTCGTACCACCGCTTGGCGATGTCCACGACGGTGCGGCCGGCCTCGACGAACAGTGACCGTCGCGCGGCGTGGGTGGCCAGCGTCGAACCGTTGCCGGGGAGCGCGAGCCCGATGGCCTCGGTGAGGCAGTTCATCGAGTTGGCGGTGAACATGCCGGAGCAGGAACCGCAGGTGGGGCAGGCGGAGCGCTCGATTTCGCCGAGCTGGTCGTCGGTGACGGCCTCGTTGGACGAGGCGATCATCGCGTCGATCAGGTCGATCTTACTGTGGACGATGCCCTCGATCGCCGCCGTCTTGCCGGCCTCCATCGGCCCGCCGGAGACGAAGACGGTCGGGATGTTGAGGCGCAGTGCGGCCAGCAGCATCCCGGGGGTGATCTTGTCGCAGTTCGAGATGCAGACCAGGGCGTCCGCGCAGTGCGCGTTGACCATGTACTCCACCGCGTCGGCGATCAACTCGCGGCTGGGCAGGGAGTAGAGCATGCCGCCGTGGCCCATCGCGATGCCGTCGTCGACCGCGATCGTGTTGAACTCCCGCCCGACGCCGCCGGCCTCGGCCACCGCGTCGGCGACCAGGCCGCCCATGTCCTTCAGGTGTACGTGACCAGGCACGAATTGGGTGAAACTGTTGGCGATGGCGACGATCGGCTTGCCGAAGTCGTCGTCGGTCATCCCGGTGGCCCGCCAGAGGGCCCGGGCGCCGGCCATCGTCCGACCGTGTGTGGACGTCCTCGATCGCAGCTCAGGCATGCGTACCAGCATGACACCGCCACCGCCCGGGCCCCTGGGGAGATGGGCCGTGTCCCAACAGATGCACATCCGGTCTCCCACGACGTGCGCTCATCCGGCACTCTTGTGTCGTGCATCTCCCCCCGGGCATGGTCGCCGTCGCGGCGCTGAGCGGGCTGGTCGCGGCTGCGGCCACCGCGCTGCTGACCGTGGTCGCCCGGGGGCGGACCGGACCATGCCGACCGGCACACGTGCTGTTCGCGGCCGCCGCGGGTGTGTCAGTGGTCAGCCTGCTGGCCGGGGTCGCGGCGGTGCTGTCGGCGAGCGACCACTGGGCCCACGAGCAGGGGCAGCGCACGGGCTGGGCCACGGCGGCGGCGATCGGTATGGCGGTGGCCGGCCTGGCCTTCGCGTCCGGACTGCTCCGGCTGCCGGGGGTCGCCGCCACCGCCGCGGGGACCGCCCGGCTCACGCTGGACGCCGTCACCGTGGCGGCGGCGCTGTGGTTCGTCGGCTGGGTGCTCTTCTCCGAGCCGACCCGGCTGCTCGGCGCCGCCACCCCGATGGCCTGCCCGGCGATCCTGGTGACGACGGTGAGCGCCGCGCTCGGCGCCGGCCTCGCCGTGATCGTCGTGTTCCGGGCCGCCGCACCGCGTCACCGGCTGGCCGTGCTCGCGACCGGCATCACCGCGGTGAGCTGCGGCGGGTTGGGCCTCAGCGCGGGGCTCTGTCAGGCCGGGCCGACCATGGCGCTCACCGGCGCGGCGGTGCTGTCCGCCGGTCTGCTGACCGTCGCGCTCGCGGTGCGCCGGTTCGACCAGCCGGGCGAGGTCGCTCTGGACCTGGTCGGTCGTGACGGGGAGTACGCGCTCGCCCCGATGCTGGCGATGGCGGCCTCCGCGATGTACCACCTGCTCCAGGACGGCCGCTTCACCGCGCCGGGCATCCTCGCCGGCAGCGTGGAGGGCTTCGCTCTGGTCGCGCGGCAGTACCTCACCCTCAAGGACGTCCGGGACTACGCCGGCCGGCTGGTCGAGCGGGAGGCGCACTTTCGTGAGCTGGCGCACACCGACCCGTTGACGTCGTTGGCCAACAGGCGCGGGCTGCTGCGGGCGCTGCACGAGGGCGCGGCGGCGGGCACGCCGTGCGTCCTGCTCGGTCTGGACCTGGACGGCTTCAAGAACGTCAACGACATGCGTGGCCACGACGTGGGTGACGCCGTGCTGGCCGAGGTGGGCCGCCGGCTGCGCGGCAACCTGCGCCCGGGCGACGTGGCGGCCCGGCTCGGCGGCGACGAGTTCGCCGTGCTCATGCCGGCCCGGCCCGCCGAGGCCGACCGGGTGGCCGAGCGGTTGCTCGGGGTGCTCAACCGGCCGTACGACCAGCCGGAGGGCCCGATCTTCCTCTCCGTGAGCATCGGTGTGGCCGGGTGGTCCTCCGAGCCGGACGTGGAGTTGCTGCTGCGCCACGCCGATCTGGCGCTGCGCTACGCCAAGCAACGTGGCAAGAACCGGATCGAGCGCTACGACGCGGCGTACGACCAGTTGCTGCGTCGGCGCACCACCGTGGAGCACGAGCTGCGGGGCGCGATCGAACGCGACGAGCTGCGGCTGGCCTTCCAGCCGGTGGCGTCGCTGCCGTCGGTACGGCCGGTCGGCGCCGAGGCGCTGCTCCGCTGGCACCATCCCGAGCTGGGCAACGTCCGCCCGGACGAGTTCATCCCGCTCGCCGAGGAGTGCGGCATGATCGCCACACTCGGCGCCTGGGTGTTGCACCAGGCCTGCTACCAGCTCTCCCGTTGGCTGGCCGACGGGCACGACGTCTGGGTCTCGGTGAACGTCTCGCCGCGCGAACTGCACGCCCGGGAGTACGTGGTCCAGGTCGCCGAGGCCCTGCGCGCCCACCACGTACCGCCGCAGCGGCTGGTGCTGGAGGTCACCGAGCACGCGGTCGCCACCGATCTGGACGAGCTGATCCGGCGGCTGACCGCGCTGCGGCTGACCGGCGTACGGATCGCGCTGGACGACTTCGGCGCCGGGTACTCGTCCCTGGGGCAACTGCGCCAGCTGCCCATCGACATCCTGAAGATCGACCACAGCCTGGTGGCCGAGCACGAGCCGGTCCGTCCGGCGGACCAGGACGGCCCGGCGTTCGCGCCCATGGTCGACATCGTCATGCGGCTGGGCCACCAGTTGGGCATGGAGGTCATCGCCGAGGGGGTCACCACGCCGACCGAGTTGGCCGCGGTGGTCGCCGCGGGTTGCCGGTTCGGGCAGGGCGCGCTGTTCGGCTGGGGGGTGCCCGCCGAGCACCTGGAGGCGATGCTGGAGGCGGCCACCTCGCCCGGCGCGCGCCCCGGCCCGCTGCCCGCCCAGCGCCGGGATTCCGGCGGGTCCGGGCAGGTCATGCCGCCTGCTGGCGGCGCGCCGTCGGCCGACGCGCCGCCCTCGGTTAACCAACATGTGGGATCAGTTGACTCATCGCGTGAGATGCGTCAGGCTTAGCCGCATGTCATACCGGTCGCTGCGAGTACTTATCTGAGCGCACTCTCCCCCGTCGAGAGTGCGCTGGCCCCGTGCATCTGCACGAGGGCCGTTTTTGTTGCCGTCGGAACCTGTCGCGACGGGCCCACGCCCACGTCGCATCGCTGAACAAGCCCCAGCCACTCCAGCCGAAGGCCAGAACCACCATGACGAGACCCACGCCCGAGACCCTCGCCCACACCGCCCGGCGGGCCCGCGCGTCCGCCGACCCGGCCGCCGCCGACCCCGCCGCCGCGCGCGCCGCGGCCACGCCGGCAGTTCCGGCCGTACGGACATCCGCTCCGGCCCAGGTCTCCGGCGCCAGCTCGCTGGTGCGGTCGCTGGAGGCGCTCGACGTCGACGTCGTCTTCGGCATCCCGGGCGGCGCGATCCTGCCGGCGTACGACCCGCTCTACGACTCCACCGTCCGGCACATCCTGGTCCGTCACGAGCAGGGCGCCGGGCACGCGGCGACCGGGTACGCGCAGGCCACCGGCAAGGTCGGCGTCTGCATCGCGACCTCCGGCCCGGGCGCGACCAACCTGGTGACGCCGATCGCCGACGCGTACATGGACTCGGTGGCGATGGTGGCGATCACCGGTCAGGTGGCCCGCCCGTCGATCGGCACCGACGCCTTCCAGGAGGCGGACATCCAGGGCATCACGCTGCCGATCACCAAGCACAACTTCCTCGTGCAGACCGCCGAGGAGATCCCGCAGGTGTTGGCCGAGGCGTTCCACCTGGCCAGCACCGGTCGGCCCGGTCCGGTGCTGGTCGACATCCCCAAGGACGTGCTCCAGGCGTCGACCACCTTCACCTGGCCGCCCACGCTGGACCTGCCCGGCTACCGGCCGACCCTGCACCCGCACGGCAAGCAGATCCGCGAGGCGGCCCGGTTGATGGCCGGCGCCCGCCGGCCGGTCCTCTACGTGGGCGGCGGGGTGCTCAAGGCCGGCGCCACCGACGGGCTGCGTCGACTCGCCGACCTGACCGGCATCCCGGTCATCACCACGCTGATGGCGCTCGGGGCGTTCCCCGACTCGCACCCGCAGCACCTGGGGATGCCCGGCATGCACGGCACTGTCGCCGCCGTGTACGGCCTCCAGAAGGCCGACCTGATCGTCGCCCTGGGCGCACGGTTCGACGATCGGGTCACCGGCAAGGTCGACTCGTTCGCCCTGGACGCCACGGTGGTGCACGCCGACATCGACCCCGCCGAGATCGGCAAGAACCGGCACGCGGACGTCCCGATCGTCGGTGACGCCAAGCACGTCATCGACGAGCTGATCGCCGCGGTGACCGTCGAGCGTGCGGGGGGCCGCGTCGCCGACCTGGGCGACTGGTGGACCCAGCTCGACGACCTGCGGAACCGCTATCCGCTGGGCTACGACGAGCCGGCCGACGGCACGCTCTCCCCGCAGTACGTGATCAAGCGGTTGGGGGAGATCGTCGGCCCCGACACGATCTTCGTGGCCGGGGTGGGACAGCACCAGATGTGGGCGTCCCAGTTCATCTCCTACGAGAAGCCGTACACCTGGTTGAACTCCGGCGGTCTCGGCACGATGGGTTACGCGGTGCCGGCGGCCATGGGCGCGAAGGTCGGCAAGCCCGACACGGTGGTGTGGGCGATCGACGGCGACGGCTGCTTCCAGATGACCAACCAGGAGTTGGCGACCTGCGCGCTGGAGGGCATCCCGGTCAAGATCGCCGTGATCAACAACGGTAACCTCGGCATGGTGCGGCAGTGGCAGACGCTGTTCTACAACGAGCGCTACTCCAACACCGAGCTGGGCACCCACAAGCACCGCATTCCCGACTTCGTCAAGCTCGCCGAGGCGTTGGGCTGCGTGGGGCTGCGCTGCGAGACCGCCGACGACGTGGACAAGACCATCGCCGCCGCCATGGAGATCAACGACGTCCCTGTGGTGATCGACTTCGTGGTCGGCAAGGACGCCATGGTCTGGCCGATGGTCGCCGCCGGCACCAGTAACGACGAGATCATGTTCGCCCGCGACGTCCGCCCGGTTTTCGACGAGGACGACATCTAGTCATGAATGCGCCGAGCGCAGCGAGGGCCATGAGGGCATGACGAAGGAGACGCAGTGACGATGCACACCCTGTCCGTGCTGGTGGAGAACAAGCCCGGCGTGCTCGCCCGGGTCTCCGGCCTGTTCTCCCGGCGCGGGTTCAACATCGACAGCCTCGCGGTCGGCGAGACCGAGAACCCGGACGTCTCCCGGATCACCATCGTGGTCAACGCGGAGTCGTCCCCGCTGGAGCAGGTCACGAAGCAGCTCAACAAGCTGGTCAACGTACTCAAGATCGTTGAACTGGATCCGCAGGTCTCGGTCGCCCGGGAGTTGCTGCTGGTGAAGGTCCGCGCCGACCGTGCCGCACGGTCCCAGGTGCTGGAGACCGTCAACCTGTTCCGCGCCCGGGTGGTGGACGTCGCACCGGACACGCTCACCATCGAGGCCACCGGCACGCCGGACAAGCTCGACGCGCTGCTGCGCGACCTCGAGTCCTTCGGCATCAAGGAAATGGTTCAGTCCGGACTCGTGGCCATCGGGCGCGGCTCGCGTTCGATCACCGCCGGTCCCGTGCTGCGGGCCGCCTGACCCATCCGCACAGACCACGACGAGCATTCAGGCCGTCGTACGAAAGGGAAGTTCTCATGAGTGTTGAGGTTTACTACGACGACGATGCCGACCTCGGCCTGATCCAGGCCAAGAAGGTCGCGGTGATCGGCTACGGCAGCCAGGGCCACGCCCACGCGCTGTCGCTGCGCGACTCCGGCGTCGACGTGGTGATCGGTCTGCCGGAGGGCTCGAAGAGCCGTCCCAAGGCCGAGGAGCAGGGCCTGCGGGTGGTCACGCCGGCAGAGGCCGCGGCCGAGGCGGACGTGATCATGGTGCTTGCGCCGGACACCGCCCAGCGCAAGATCTACACCGAGTCGATCGCCCCGCACCTGGCCCCGGGCAAGGCGATCTTCTTCGGCCACGGGTTCAACATCCGCTACGGGCTCGTCAAGCCCCCCGCCGAGGTGGACGTGGCGATGGTGGCGCCGAAGGGCCCCGGCCACCTGGTGCGTCGCCAGTACGTCGACGGCAAGGGCGTGCCCGTCCTGGTCGCCGTCGAGCAGGACGCCAGCGGCAACGCGTTCGCGCTCGCCCTGGCGTACGCCAAGGCGATCGGCGGCACCCGGGCCGGCGCGATCAAGACCACCTTCACCGAGGAGACCGAGACCGACCTCTTCGGTGAGCAGGCGGTGCTCGCCGGCGGCGCGACCGCCCTGGTGCAGGCCGGTTTCGAGGTGCTCACCGAGGCGGGCTACGCGCCGGAGGTGGCCTACTTCGAGTGCCTGCACGAGCTGAAGCTGATCGTCGACCTCATGTACGAGGGCGGCATCGCGAAGATGCGTTACAGCATCTCCGACACCGCCGAGTACGGCGACCTGTCCCGTGGTCCGCGCATCGTGGACGCCCGGGTCAAGGAGGAGATGCGCAAGATCCTCGGTGAGATCCAGTCCGGCGAGTTCGCCCACGAGTGGGTCGCCGAGGACGAGGCGGGCCGCCCCAACTTCGCCAAGTGGCGGGCCGAGGGCGCGGCGCACCCGATCGAGGAGACCGGTAAGAAGCTGCGCGGCATGATGAGCTGGGTCGACCGCCCGATCACCGAAACCGCCTGATCGCTCGGCCAGACGACAGTCTCCGACGGCCCCGGGCCGCGCTCTCCCCAGCGCGACCCGGGGCCGTCGACATTGCGCCTGCGCCGGTAGCGGCCTCGGCACTGCCTCGGGCGGGAGTGCCGCTGGTGAGCCGTATACCAGGGAGTCATATTCATACCTGTGAGGCATGTCGCTCACCGCAGTGCCAAGCCGGACCCCGTGAGCAAGGCGCGCCACGACGGTTTCGCTGTGGTGAACGGGTGATGTCCATCGTTCGACAGCGCGTGTGAGGGCACTCACCCCGAAGACCGGAACACGCCGGCCAGTGCGGCCCCTACGATCGCGGGTAGGTGCGCTGAGCCGGCACCTGCCGGCCACGGCACGGATCAGGACGGGGTGCAGTGCGGCGCCCCGCCACCCGCGCCGATCGCAAACACGACCTCTACGAGGACCGATGAATCCTGTCGTACTGATCGCCGAAGAACTCGCCCCCGCCGCCATCGAGGTGCTCGCCCACGACTTCGACGTCCGTCACGTCGACGGTACCGACCGTCCGGCCCTGCTCTCGGCGCTCTCCAAGGCCGACGCCGTCATCGTGCGCAGCGCGACCCAGATCGACGCCGAGGCGGTCGCTGCCGCGCCGCGACTCAAGGTGGTCGCCCGCGCCGGCGTCGGACTCGACAACGTCGAGGTGCCGGCAGCCACCGCGCGGGGCGTCATGGTCGTCAACGCACCCACCTCGAACATCGTCTCCGCCGCCGAGCAGGCCGTCGCACTGCTGCTCGCCGTGGCCCGCAACACCGCCAGCGCCAGCGCGGCGCTCAAGGCGGGCGAGTGGAAGCGGTCCAAGTACACGGGTGTCGAGGTGCAGGGCAAGACCGTCGGCGTGGTCGGGCTGGGCCGCATCGGGGTGCTCTTCGCGCAGCGCATCGCCGCGTTCGGCACCCGGCTGATCGCGTACGACCCGTACATCCAGCCGGCCCGTGCCGCGCAGCTCGGCGTACGCCTGGTCGGGCTCGAGGAGCTGCTGCGCGAGAGCGACTTCATCTCGATCCACCTGCCGAAGACCCCGGAGACGGTCGGCCTGATCGGCGAGAAGGAGCTGGCGCTCGTCAAGCCCGGCGTCCGCATCGTGAACGCCGCACGTGGCGGTCTGGTCGACGAGCAGGCGCTCGCCGACGCTATCGCGGAGGGGCGGGTCGCCGGCGCCGGCGTCGACGTGTACTCCAAGGAGCCCTGCACCTCCTCGCCGCTGTTCGCCTTCGACAACGTGGTGGCCACCCCGCACCTGGGCGCCTCCACGCACGAGGCGCAGGACAAGGCCGGCCTGGCGGTGGCCAAGAGTGTGAAGCTGGCGTTGCAGGGCGAGTTCGTTCCGGACGCGGTGAACGTCCAGGCCGGCGGCGTGGTCGCCGAGGACGTCCGCCCGCTGCTGCCGCTGGCCGAGAAGCTGGGTCGCGCCTTCACCGCCGTCGCCGGCGGGGTCGCGGCCAGCGTCACCGTCGAGGTTCGCGGCGAGGTCGTCAGCCACGACGTGTCGGTGCTCAAGCTGGCCGCGACGAAGGGCCTGTTCAGCTCGGTGGTCGAGGATCAGGTCACCTACGTCAACGCACCGCACCTGGCGGCCGAGCGCGGCGTCGAGGTCACTCTGGACAGTCAGGCCGAGACGGCCGACCAGCCCACCCTGGTCACGGTGCGCGGCGCTCTGCCGGACGGCCGGGCGGTCAGCGTCTCCGGCACGGTCAACCACACGGGCGCCCGTGACGTCCCCCGGCTGACCGAAGTGGACGGTTTCGACGTGGAGATCGCCGCCGAGGGCATTCTGCTGTTCCTGCGCTACGCCGACCGGCCGGGTGTCGTCGGTACCGTCGGCACCCTGCTGGGCGAGTCGGGTATCAACATCGCCGCGATGCAGGTGGCCCGGCGCGAGGCGGGCGGCGAGACGCTGATGACCCTCACCGTCGACCAGGCGCTCGGCGCCGACCTGCTGACCTCGGCGGCCGACTCGATCGGTGCGACCGCCGCCAGCGCGGCGGACCTGCGCGACGAGTAGTCCGTCGCCGCAGCGCGACAGGCGGTCGCGGCACAGACGGCAGCACCACGGGGGGCCTGGCGACAGCGCCGGGCCCCTTCGTCGTACGCCGGGAGGTGTTTCGCCCCGGGTAGTGGTCAGTTCGGCAGTCGGGCCGGGGGCGGGTAGACCGAGCCGTCCTGGGGGTCGAAGAGCATCAACCCGTGCTCCCCGGCCAGCCGCTCGATGTCCAGCAGCACCTGGTCCGCGCAGGTCGGGTGCAGGTTCAGCTCGACGTGATCGTGGGCGGC
Source organism: Micromonospora sp. DT4 (assembly GCF_049841675.1). Lineage (NCBI taxonomy): Bacteria > Bacillati > Actinomycetota > Actinomycetes > Micromonosporales > Micromonosporaceae > Micromonospora > Micromonospora sp. DT4. The sequence continues at coordinate 25,687 of NZ_JBNCKT010000055.1, read as the reverse complement.
GTGCAGCGGCGCGATTGCCCAGGGGCTGTCCGGGCCGGGGCGACGGTCCGGATAGGACGCGGTGATCGCCCGGTAGAAGCCGACGACGCGCGGGTCCGGGTATCGGTCCACGTGCCGCCCCTGCCGGCAACCCTCGACCGCTGCCCGCACGTCCTCGGGCGTCGCCCCGTCCTCCAGGGCCCACACACTCAGATCGAAACTCACGGCGGACAGCGTGCCATCCGTCGTTCCCCATGTCGAAACTGCCTCGCCGCAGGCCAATCGCCGAGTCGCCGCATTCCGTCCGAAGGAGTCCGCTGTGGAGACTCTTGCGTCGAGTTGCGTCGATTCGCTAGCGTACGACTGCGGTTACTGGCCGCCAGGCCGTGGCGCCGGCCCGTCTTCGGGTGGCGCGGCCGACGTCCGGCCCGACCGGTCCGCACCCCTCGATTGTGCGAGCCACGCGCACTCGTCGCCGACCGGCCCCCACAGCCGTTGCCGAGGCCGTGGGGGCCGATCGCAATCCGGGTGACGCGAGGCGGTCGACGGGTCTCTGGTGCGACTGCGCGTCCGGCCGTGCGGCCATGATCGGCCGCCGTGACCAACGCCGCGCGGTTCTCAGACGACGAGACCCGCCAGGGCTGCGGTGGGCTTCGCCGGTGACGACCAGCGCTACGTCGTCGCCGTGATGTACCAACTTCCGCCCGGCAAGGGGATCGACGTGGGGGTGCACACGGTGCGCGACCTGGTCGCCACCGTCTTCGGGGCGCGGACCCCGGCACGGGTCACCGTGCCGGATCCCAGCACGGCTCGCTAGTGTCCGGAGCCCTGCTCGGGAACCGGGCTACCGCCCCCTCGCGGTTCACGTCGCGTCGTCACGACCACCGTTCGCGGGCCCCCTGACCCGCTGACCCCTACCGTGGGCAGCGGACATGATCGCTACATGAGTCCCAGCTGAGAGGGTGCTGTGCATCAGTTCGTCTCATATGTTGGGCGCATCGTACCGGGGGGCGGGACGGCAACGTACCGTTGCCGGACAGGGCAGTCCGAGCGTGGGGAGAGTGGGCGTGACGCGGATCGCGGTGGTGGCCGGGGACGGCATCGGGCCCGAGGTGGTCGCGCAGGCCCGCAAGGTCCTCGACGCGGTGCTCCCCGGTGTGCAGGCCACCGAGTACGACCTCGGCGCCGCCCGCTGGCACCGTACCGGAGAGGTCCTGCCCGACTCGGTGCTGACCGAGCTGGCCGGCCACGACGCGATCCTGCTCGGCGCGGTGGGTGACCCCACGGTGCCGCCCGGTGTCCTGGAGCGCGGCCTGCTGCTCAAGCTCCGGTTCGCCTTCGACCAGTACGTCAACCTGCGTCCCTCGCGGCTCTGGCCCGGCGTCGCCGGTCCGCTGGGCAGCGTGAAGCCCGGCGAGGTCGACCTGGTGGTGGTCCGCGAGGGCACCGAGGGGCTGTATGCCGGTGCCGGCGGGACGTTGCACCGCGACACGCCCGCCGAGGTCGCCACGGAGGAGAGCCTGAACACGCGGCACGGCGTGGAGCGGGTGATCCGCGACGCGTTCGCGCGGGCCGGTCGTCGGGAGCGGCGCAAGGTCACGCTGGTGCACAAGACCAACGTGCTGACCCATGCCGGGTCGCTGTGGTCGCGCGCCTTCGCGGCGGTCGCCGCCGAGCACCCCGACGTCGCGACGGAGTACCAGCACGTTGACGCTGCCGCGATGTTCCTGGTTACCCAGCCGCAGCGCTACGACGTGGTGGTCACCGACAACCTCTTCGGCGACATCCTCACCGACATCGCCGCCGCCGTCACCGGCGGCATCGGGCTGGCCGCCAGTGGCTGCATCAACCCCGAGGGCGCGTACCCCTCGATGTTCGAGCCGGTGCACGGCTCCGCGCCGGACATCGCCGGGCAGGGCATCGCCGACCCGGTGGCCGCGGTGCTCTCCGTGGCGCTGCTGCTGGAGCAGTTCGGGCACGCCGAGGCGGCGGCCCGGGTCAACGCGGCGGTCGCCGCCGAGCTTGCCGGCCGTACCCCGGGCGCGGCGCTGCGGACGGCCGAGGTCGGCGACCGGCTCGCCGCCCACGCCGTAGCCTGACCGCCCCGGGCCGCTTCTCGGCCGGGGCGGTATCCGCCTGTCCGGGCAGTCCACCCGGTCCCGAGCGGCGCTACCTTCTGAACGACCGTTCGGACCCCTCATCCCTTTGGGTGCCCCCGAAGCCCCGCGCCGCCCCCACTCGGCCGAAGGGCCGACCCGCCGCCGGCAGCACCCACCCGACCTCATCCGGACCGCCGAACCGCCGCCGCCTGACCCGGATTGATCGGCCCGCTGGCCGATAGCCGCACCGCGCGCACCGTCACAGCATCGACACCACACAGTGACGCGCCCGGGGCGGCGGGGCATCGCCGCACACCGGACGCCTGATCGGACATCGGAGGTCCGAGCCATGCGCACCCTAACGATCGACCCCGCAGTGTGGGCGGCGGTGCAGGGCCTGCCCGCCGGGCCGATCGCCCGCAACCGGGACGACTCGCACGCTAACCGCGTCCAGGTCCAGGAGCGCGCCAACTACCACCTCCAGCAGACGCTGGGCCACAAGACGGTGTCGATGCACCGGCTGCGGCACTGGCACGGCACCTACGTACACCAGGCGGCCGACGGCGACATCCGGGTGACGCAGGAGCTGCTGGGCCACGCCTCGCCGAACACCGCCTCGGTATACGTGGCGACGATCGGTGGCGCGAAAGCGGCGGCGGTACACGCGCTGCCACTGCCGATCTGACCTCCCGCCCCAGACGACCGAGCGCCCCGGACCACCCTCCCCCTGCTTGGGTGGTCCGGGGCGCTCGCCGTGAACCGTGCTCGCTCAGCTCACGCGGCGCGGCCGGCGCGACTTCTGCCGCATAACCTCCGGCGGCACCACGTGGCGACTCGACGACTCGGACGGGCGCACCGGGTCGGTGGCCGACTCGACCCGCGGGCGCCGGTCGTGCGGCAGTAGAGACAGACTCGCCACCACGACGACGTCGGCCCGGCCGTCTCGCGTCATGCGCAGCGCGTCGTCCCAGGTACGGACGACACGGCCGAACACGTACCCGCACGCCTCCACGCGCTCAATGCAGGGCGTGGCAGCGGCAGAAAACGCCTCAGGGGTGGCGAGGTACGCGGGGACGAACACCACAGCGTGATCGGGCATCTGGGGCTCCCTTGGTATGGTGATCATGGGGGAGAGCCCATGAGACACCGTCCCGCCGACGGGACGGAAGGGCTGACCGGCCGAGTCGCGCGTGACCGGGCCGAGCACCCGGCCGGCCGGCGCCCGCCTCACTCACTGATGTGCTACGGGGCGACGCGTTGTAGCCGGTGTGACGCATGGCTAGGCGCCGTCGGTGACCGCGAGTAGCAGGCGCAAATAGATGACCGTGGCTACTGTGCGCGGTGGGGTGATGCCCAATCTCACGCAGGACGCCAAGAATCACGATCTTCGACAAATACGCCCGCGCCGGCGCTGCGCTGACCGCCCGTCAGGTCACCGGGATCCGGTACACCAGCTCGTACCGACCGCGCGGCAGCACGATGTCCGCCGTCTCGACGGCCAAGCCGTCGGCGAAGTACGTCCGGTTGATCTCGTAGACGTCCGCCCGGGACGGCAGGCCGAGCACGGTCACCTCGGCTTCGGATGCCGGCCGCGAGTTGATGCGCTCTTCGAACTCGTCGATGTGCACACCGATCGCGTCCATCCTGGCCACCACACCGACAGCGGCGCCGTCTTCGGGCCACTCCACGACGGTGCCGCCGGTGATGCTCAGCGGCTCGTACGACGTCGACAGCTGGATCGGCTCACCGTCGGCCAGGAACCGGTAGCTCGTCCGCATGAGCGCCGCACCGGGCTCGATGCCGAGCCGTACGGCGATCTGCTCGTCGGCCACGGCGTGCCGGCTGTCGTGCTCCCACGTCCCGCGCTGGCCGGCCCGGGCCGCGTCCCGAGCGAACGGCGACGTCGGGCCGGGTGCGGCGCGCAGCTCGCGGCCGTGGGCCTGGCGGACGAGCTGGCGGGTCGACCGGACGTAGACACCGGATCCGGCCCTGCCCTCGACGAGCTGCTCCGCCTTCAAGACGCTGATGGCCCACTTCGCCACGGTGCGGCTCACGCCGTACTGCTGCATGAGCTTGGTTTCGCTGGGCAGCTTCGCGCCGGCGGGCAGCGCACCCGATTGGATCTGGGCGCGCAGCTCGGCGGCGATCGCCAAATAGGCGGGCGTCTTAGCCATGTGGGTACAACCTCCGGTCAGCCCGCCCAGTCGAACACAGACAACCTGGTGTGCCAAGTTTGCGCGATGGTCTTGCCTCACCGTACCTAGTGTACTAGCTTTCGGGATGGCTCCCCGCTACCGAACGGCTCCGGTCAGCAACCACCGCGACCGGCCGACTTACCCGGGCTGGATCTGGCTGACCGGGTACGAGCTGGGCCACGACGGGACGGCTGTGCGCCGCCGAGAGGTCTACGTCCAGCACGAAGGGCTCCGGTGGATACCGCAGCCCCAACGCAGAGACCGGGGACGGCCGAGGTGATGGACGGACCAATCGAAACCGCGCCCGCGCGGCCAGCCGCGACCGGTCCGTCGCGGTGCCTGGGCTGCCTGCCCCGAGTCATGGCCACCTCGCCGCACGACTGCGGCGGCGACCGCATCCCCGCCCAGAACCTGGGCTGGTCGTGCGACTGCCCGCAGGCCGCCTGCCGCCGGCGACAGCACGGCAACTGGTCCACCAGCAAACTGCGGACCAGAACGTAAGCGGCCCCGGACCTGGCGATGCAAGCGCCTGCCCGGGGCCTTGACCAGACACTGGAGGTCTGACCCATGCACCATCCTCACCGATCACGCCGCGGCGTCAAGGCCGCAGCCGCCGCGCTCGCGCTGATCGCCGCGCTCGCCTGCGAGGGCGAGGGCGGCGTCAAGAGCGACCGGCCCGCCAGCGACAAGCACGTCGACCCGAAGGCGCAGCGCGTCGTCACCATCCAGATCACCGAGGCCACAGGCCCGTACGACGTGTGGGTGCGCGCGGCGAAGGTCGGCGACGCTCGAGGCGACCACACCCGGGAGAAGGTCGCCAGCGGCCCCTACCGGCAGACGCTCGACTACACGTCGGGGCTGAAGATCGAGGTCACCATCACCGCGACCGGGCACCGTACCGACCTGTTCCGCTGCCAGATCAACGATGGGGAGAAGGTGGCCCGCGAGCGCGCCGCCGGCCAGGTGCAGTGCAAGCTCACGACCTCGCGGTGACCCGGCGCAGCAGCCGCGCCCACGCCAGGCGTAGGCGGTCGCGCCATCCGGCCCTGCGGTAGTTCTCCGGCGGGTTGAGCATCCATTCACCAGCACTCATGACCGACAGTATGGACCACCACAGCGCCAACCAGGAAGGATGAGAGGCGTGATTGACGACCTGGTGACCTGGCTGCGCGCCCAGCTCGACGACGACGAGCGGGCGGCACGATCCGCCACGGCCGCGCCTTGGTGGCACAACCCGGGTAAGGCGTGGCTCGGCCCGAAGGCGTTCGAGGCGTACGACCGCACCAAGGGTGAGGAGTTCGTCGGATACGGCGAGAGCCCGTTCGGGGTAAGTTTCTGGCACAGCCAATTCGGTGTGCGATCCCGCATGCCGTTGTCCCGCAGGGAGGTCAGCGCGATGAGCGGTGGTGACAAGCTCGACTTCGAGATCCGTCCGAATCCCACGCCGGTATCCGCCGCCGACCGGGCTGCCCTGCTGGCCAACCCGGGATTCGGCCGCCTCTTCACCGACCACATGGTCACCATTCGCTACGCGGAGGGCAAGGGCTGGTACGACGCCCGGGTGGAGGCGCGGAGGCCGATCCCGATGGATCCCGCCAGCGCGGTGCTGCACTACGCGCAGGAGATCTTCGAGGGGTTGAAGGCGTACCGGACGTCCGACGGTGGCGTGACGATGTTCCGGCCGGACGCCAACGCCGCGCGGTTCGTCGATTCGGCGCAGCGGATGGCGATGCCGGTGCTGCCGCCCGAGGTGTTCGTCGACTCGCTGCACAAGCTTATCGAGATCGACCGGGAGTGGATCCCCACCGACGAGGACGGCAGCCTCTACCTGCGGCCGTTCATGATCGCCAGCGAGGTGTTCCTCGGCGTCCGCCCGGCCAACGAATACCTCTACATGGTGATCGCCTCGCCGGCCGGGTCGTACTTCAGCGGCGGCGTCAAGCCGGTCACGGTCTGGGTCTCGCCGGACTACACCCGGGCCGCTCCCGGCGGCACCGGCGCGGCCAAGTGCGGCGGCAACTACGCCGCCTCGCTGGCGGCTCAGGCGGAGGCCATCGAGGCGGGCTGTGACCAGGTCGTCTTCCTCGACGCCGTGGAGCGCCGCTTCGTCGACGAGCTGGGCGGCATGAACGTCTTCTTCGTCTACGACGACGACACGGTGGTCACCCCGCCGCTGAGCGGCACGATCCTGCCCGGCATCACCCGGGACGCGGTCATGACGCTTGCCGACAAGGCCGGGCACCGGGTCGAGGAGCGGCCAGTCTCGTTCGCCGACTGGCAGGCCGACGCGGCCAGCGGCCGGCTCCGCGAGGTCTTCGCCTGCGGCACCGCCGCGGTGATCACTCCGATCGGCGGGGTGCGCTTCCCCGACGGTGAGTTCCTGATCGGCGGCGGCGAGCCCGGCCGGGTCACCATGTCGCTGCGCCAGCAACTGGTGGACATCCAACGCGGCAAGGCCGCCGACCCGCACGGTTGGGTGCGTCAGGTCCTGTGACGTCCGTCGGCTGACCGGCCCGTCCGACGGGCCGGTCAGCCGCGCGCTAGCCCTCGTCCAGCAGGTGGTCGCGCAGGGCCGCCAGCTGCTCGTCGGTCACTCCGGCATGGCGCAGGTACGCCTCGATCGAGCCGTGCCCCTCGCGCAGCTCGTCCAGGAACATCTGCATGGCCTCGGCGGGCGATGCCAGGAACGGCGCCGGCACCTCTGCGGCGTCCGGCATGCTGGCGGCCAGCCAGGCGCCGAACCGCGCCGACGCCTCGGTGCTCAGCGCGTAGTCGGCGGTGATGTCGGCGTCGTCGACGCCCAGGACGGCGAGGGTCAGGGCGCAGACGATGCCGGTGCGGTCCTTGCCGGCTACGCAGTGCACCACCACCGGGGCGTTCGCCGAGTCGGCGATCAGCCCGATGGCCTCGCCCAGGCCGACGGTGCCGGTCTGGGCCAGGTCGGCGTACCGGTCGGCGAGGTAGCGGGCCAGGTCGGTGCCCTCCTCGTGCGGCGTGGCCGACCAGTCCTCGTGCTCCGGGTGGATGTGCCGGTAGGTCAGTCCCTGGTACGCCGGCACCCGGCCGTCGCGCTCCACCTCGGTGGGACGGCGCAGGTCGATGACGGTGCGTATGCCGATCGCGGCGAACGCGTCGCGGTCCTGCTCGTCGAGCCGGTGCAGGGAGTCGGAGCGGTAGAGGCGACCACGGCGTACGGTGCGGCCGTCGTGGCCGAGGTAGCCGCCCACGTCGCGGAAGTTGAAAGTCGCCGGCAGGGTGCGGTGTCGTGCGTCGTCGATGGCGTCCACGTGCACACGGTAACGGCCGGTGGGCTCGTACCCCACCGGCCGTGGAGCCCAATCGGTCAGCGGGCGGTGCCCGGGGGGAGCGCGCCGTACGTCTCGTCGAAGTGGCCGCCCAGCTGGTCCCGGTACGCCGGGTCGCTGTGGCTGGTCTCGTCGTACTCCGGGGCGGCCTTGATCTGGTCGCGGTTTCGGTCGACGGAGACGGTGCGCTGGTCGTGGTCGACCTGGTTGACCGTGCCGGCGGGCAGCGTCACCTTCTTGCCGAAGATCCACGGCCCGGTGTCCACCACCAGGTAGCTGCCGCCGACCTCGTGGCTGGCGCTGTCGATCTTGCCGACTCCGCCGTCGGTGGCCTCGACCTTGTAGCCGACCAGATCGGCGTCGGCCACGGCGGCGGTGTCGCGGTAGCGCCAGGGGTCGAAGGCGCCGGCCGGCGCCCCACCGGGAACGGTGCCCTGGTCGCCGCCGCGCATTGGGTCCGGCCCGGCGTGGGCGGCGTGCGGGTCGATCCTGTCCATGCCGTTCACTCCTGACTGTCGCCGATCGTCTCGGCCTCGGTGCCTGGGTCCCCGCAGGAGCTACCCGGCGGCGGGGTCCCGGAAACGGCGACCGGCCGGCGTGCCGGGGTGTCGGCGGCCCGTCCGGGTGGGCCGATCGTCGGTGGCGCGGCCCGTCGGGGGTGCGTCGATCGCGCCACGCCGCCGTGGTGGCGGACCCGGGCATCAGGCCAGCGCCGCCTCGGCGTCCAGCGTGACCGCCGCCGCGTGCACGACGGCGGAGATCCGCAGCGCCTCGTGCACCTGTTCGCGGGTGACGCCACGGTGGCGGAGCGCCTTCTCCTGCGTCTGGAGGCAGACCTCGCAGCCGCTGATCGCCGAGACGCCGAGGCACCACAGCTTGAAGTCGCTCTTGTCCACGCCCGGACGGGCGATGATCTGCATGCGGAGCCGGGCCGGCATCGAGGCGTACTCGGGGTCGCCGACGAGGTGGGTGGCCCGGTAGTAGATGTTGGTCATCGCCATGACGGCCGCCGCGCCCTTGGCCGCCTCGACGCCGTCCGGCCCGAGGTGGTCGAGCGCCTCGGCGGCGATCTCGCGCAGTACCAGCGGATTGCGGGCGGCCACCGCGCAGGCCAGGGCCGTGCCCCACGTCTGCGCAGGGGTCAGCGTGGAGGCGCCGATCGTGGCGTCGAGGTTGCGGGCGATGTCCGTGGCGTACGCGGGCAGGGCCGCCCGGATGGTGTCCAGTCCCACGGGTCAGCCCTCGGCCTCGGCGGGCGGGGCGTCGGCGTCGAGCGACACGGTGAGCACGGGGCCTCCTTGTGGGCGGGGCGTCGTCTTCCGGCGGGCCAGTCGTCGCGACGCCGGACGTGCCGTCCCGCGATGTGGATAGTTTCTCCCAAGAACGGGGGGCGAGTGGCAGAGTGGCCATCGTGACCAGCACCGCCCTGATTATTGCGACCTAGCGCGCCGGCTTTCCCCTCTGCCGAGCGCGCAGACCTCCCGCACCCTGCGGGAGGTCTTTTTGTTGCTCCGAGAAAGGATCCTGATGACGTTCCAGGTCTTCGACACGACACTGCGCGATGGCGCCCAGCGCGAGGGGCTCACCTACTCGGTGGTCGACAAGCTGGCGGTGGCCCGGCTGCTCGACGAGTTCGGCGTCGGCTTCATCGAGGGCGGCTGGCCGGGCGCGGTGCCCAAGGACACCGAGTTCTTCCGTCGCGCCCGTACCGAGTTGACCCTGCACCACGCCGTGCTCGTGGCGTTCGGCGCCACCCGCAAGGCCGGTGTCGCGGTCGCCGACGATCCCCAGGTGCGCGGCCTGCTGGACGCGCAGACCCCGGCCGTCGCGCTGGTCGCCAAGGCCGACATCCGCCACGTCGAGCGCGCCCTGCGCACCACCGGCGCGGAGAACCTGGCGATGATCCACGACACCGTCAGCCACCTGATCGCCGAAGGACGCCGGGTCTTCGTCGACGGCGAGCACTTCTTCGACGGCTACCGGCACGACCCGGCGTACGGCGCCGCCGTGGTGCAGACCGCGCTCGCCGCGGGCGCCGAACGGATGGTCCTCTGCGACACCAACGGCGGCATGCTGCCGTCCCAGGTGACCGCCGCGATCCACGACCTGACCGACCGACTCGGCGTCGACCCCGCGCTGTTCGGCATGCACGCGCAGAACGACACCGCGTGCGCCGTGGCCAACACGATCGCCGCCGTCGAGGCCGGCGTCCGCCACGTGCAGGGCACCGCCAACGGGTACGGCGAACGTCCCGGCAACGCCGACATCTTCGCCGTCGTCGCCAACCTCCAACTCAAGCTTGGCATGCCCGTCCTACCGGAGGGCTGCCTGGAACAGATGGTGCGGGTCTCGCACGCCATCGCCGAGATCGCCAACATCGCCCCCGACACCCACCAGGCGTACGCCGGGGCCGCCGCCTTCGCCCACAAGGCCGGGCTGCACGCGAGCGCGATCAAGGTCGACCCGTTGCTCTACAACCACGTGGACCCGTCGGTGGTGGGCAACGACATGCGGATCCTGGTGACCGAGATGGCCGGCCGGGCCAGCGTCGAGCTCAAGAGCCGCGAGCTCGGCCTGGACCTGGCCGACCGTCCGGAGGCGCTGACCCGGGTGACCAAGCGGGTAAAGGAGTTGGAGGCCGGTGGCTGGTCCTTCGAGGCCGCCGACGCCTCGTTCGAACTGCTCGTCCGCTCCGAACTCCCCGAGGGCGGCCCGGCCCGGCCGTTCACGCTGGAGTCGTACCGGGTGCTGGTCGAGCACCGCGAGGACGGCGCCGTGGTCTCCGAGGCGACCGTGAAGATCCGGGTACGCGGTGAGCGGATCATCGCCACGGCCGAGGGCAACGGCCCCGTCAACGCGCTGGACGAGGCGCTGCGGGTGGGGCTGGCCCGGCACTATCCGCAGCTGCGCGAGTTCGAGCTGGCCGACTACAAGGTACGCATCCTGGAGGGCACCCACGGCACTGGCGCGGTGACGCGGGTGCTGTTAAAGACCGCCAACGGGACCGGCCAGGACTGGACCACGGTGGGTGTGCACCCCAACGTGGTCGAGGCGAGCTGGCACGCCCTGGTCGACGCCCTGACCTACGGCCTGGCCCCCGCCTCGGTCTGACCCCGCCTTCGTTCCCGCGATCTTGCACTTTGTGCCGACGGCATGTGGCTTTTGCCGCTGATGCGGTGACAGAAAGTGCAAGATCGGCGGGGCTAGGGGGTGGGTAGGCGGACGGTGGTCAGGACGGGGCGGTGGTCGGTCTTCGGGAGGGACAAAACCGTCACCTCCTTGACCGCTATACGGCGGTCGACCAGCACGTGGTCGATCGTGACCGGCGGGATGAGGTCGCCGTCGTACGGGCCCCACGTGCCGGTCAGCCCCTCCCCGGTGGCGTCGGCGGCGTCGACGTAACCGGTGCGCAGCAGCGCCCGCAGCGGCCCGTGGTCCAGGGTGGAGTTGAAGTCGCCGGCGAGGATCCGCAGGCCGCCGTTCGGCGTCGCCGGTGGTTGGGCGGCCAGGTCGGTACGCCACGCGTCGATCTGGTCCAGCGCGTACGGCGCCGAGGGATGGGCCGACTCGACGCGGACCGGTGGTCCGCCGGGCACAGCCAGGGTGCCGTACGCCTGCGTGAATCCCCAGCCGCCGAGATTGTTCCGGATGCCGACGTCGCTGATCGGCCAACGCGAGTAGAGCCCGGAGCCGGGCGTGCCGTCCTGCGCGTTGAGCTGCCGGTACGGCAGCAATCGGTCGAGGCCGAGCCGGTCCAACGCGGCCTGCGCGTCGGGCGTGAACTCCTGCACGGTGAGCACGTCGACCCGGTGCCGCCGGACCAACTCGACGAGCGTCGACGCGTCGGCGGAGCCGGCGAGCAGGTTCGCGGTGAGCAGCCGGATCGTCGGGCCGGTCACCGTCGGCTGCGACGCGGCCAGCGCCCGGGGCGCGACCACGCCGAGCAGTGCCACCGCGGCCAGGGCCGCGACCGCCGCCGGCCACCAGCGCCGCAGCGCGACGCTGAGCCCGAGGGCCAGCACGCTCCACCCGGCGACGTACGGGGTGAAGGCGAGCGCCTGCACCAGCGGCCCCCGGTCCACCCCGGAGAGGCGTACGGCGGCCCAGGCGGCCGGGGGCCCGACGGCCACCCAGCAGAGCAGAGTGCGGATCGGCGTCCGAGGGCGGGTTGGCGCGGATGGGCCGTCGGTGACGATCATGCCGCTCAGCCTAGCGCCACCGCTTCGAGCAATTGTGAATGGCTGCCTCGTTCATCTTTCACAATTATCTGACGGTTCGATGACAGGCCGATAATGCGAGATCAACTATTGACCTCCGGCTTTTTTCGGTGCTACGTTTCATCTGGTTGAAACGACGCAACTCTGAGTAGTAACAGCAGCTCAGATCGGGTGCAGATCACCGATGAATCAACCGCCTTATCCATTTTGGCAGTTATCCGTCCCGCCCTGCGGGTCGGCCGAATTCGCACGGTCACACAAGGGGGACCTGTCATGAGTACATCCTTCCGACGTAAGGCGGCGGCGATCGGGTTCGCGGTCGCGGCACTCACCCTGGCGGGTGGGGGCATCGCCGTCGCCCAGCCGTCGGCGAAAGCGCCGCAGGCGGCCGTCCAGCCGGCGTCCCGCGCCACGAACACCCAGCCACCGGTGACGGCCGAGTCGGCCCGCAAGGCGAAGGCCGCGCTGAACGCCAACGCGACCACGCTCGTCGCCTCCACCACCATCGTCGTCGTCAACGCCAACGGCACCAAGGCGCGCGGCACCGGCACCGTCATCAAGTACGGCACCGGGCAGTACGAGGTCCAGTTCGCCCAGACCGTCACGACAGGTGTCTACGTGGCCACCATCGGTCGTGCCGACGCCTGCTGCATTCCGCCGTCGGGCGAAATCTCTGTCGCGCCCCGGCTCAGCACGCCGAACGCGGTCTTCGTGCAGACCCGTAACTCGGCGGGCACCCCGGCCGACCTGGGCTTCCACCTGGTCGTCCACCTTTCCTGACCGATTCGACGTCCGGCCCCCGCAGGTGACTGCGGGGGCTGCGGCGTGTCCGGCGCTCCTCGTCGCCGCCGGCCCGCACCTGCCGTATCGGGGTGGTCATGCCCTTGCGACCGGGTCCTCCCGGTTGTGCCCCGTCCGGGCGGCTGCTGCTCATTCTGGATACAACGGACCTGTCCAGCACTCACAATCCGACGTTTGCCGGGGCCCCGGCCCGGGAAGCAAGCACCGTGACGGACATCTCGGACACCCTGGCCAGCCTGCCCACCTCGGTCGATCCCGAGCCGACGGGCGCGGAGCTGGAACAGACCCTCTTCGAGGTCAGACGCGTGATCGTCGGGCAGGATCGGCTCGTCGAACGCCTGCTCACCGCACTCATCGCCAACGGGCACTGCCTCCTGGAGGGCGTGCCCGGTGTGGCCAAGACCCTGGCGGCGCAGACCCTCGCCACAGTGGTTGGCGGCACCTTCTCCCGGATCCAGTTCACCCCGGACCTGGTCCCCTCCGACATCGTCGGCACCCGGATCTACCGCGCCTCGAAGGAGACCTTCGACATCGAGCTGGGTCCGATCATGGCCAACCTGGTGCTGGCCGACGAGATCAACCGGGCGCCGGCCAAGGTCCAGTCCGCGCTGCTGGAGGCGATGGCCGAACGGCAGGTCTCCATCGGTGGGCGCAGCTGGCCGGTACCGGTGCCGTTCCTGGTACTGGCCACCCAGAACCCGATCGAGTCCGAGGGGGTCTACCAGCTTCCCGAGGCGCAGCGTGACCGGTTCCTCATGAAGGTTGTCGTCGACTACCCCAGCGACGCCGACGAGCTGGCGATCCTCTACCGCATGAGCAGCGACCGGCCCAGCGCGCGGCAGGTGCTCGACCCGCAACGGATGCAACACCTGCAGGCCCTCGCCGAGCGGGTCTTCGTCCACCACGCCCTGGCCGAGTACGTGGTCCGGCTGATCCTCGCCACCCGCGACCCGGGCCGGTTCGGCCTGGCGGAGATCGCGCCGCTGCTCGCGTACGGCGCCAGCCCTCGGGCCACGCTGGGCCTGGTCGCCGCCGCCCGGGCGCAGGCGCTGCTGCGCGGACGGGAGTACGTGCTGCCCGAGGACGTCCGGGAGTTGGCGGTGGACGTCCTGTCCCACCGGCTGGTGCTGTCCTTCGACGCGATGGCCGACGGGGTTTCGGCGGAGAGCATCGTCCGGCGGCTCGTGGAGGCGGTGCCCCCGCCCCGGTTGGCCGCCGGGCACCCGCAGCAGGCGCCCGACCTGGCGGCGGCATGAGACGCGCCGACCGTACGACGGTGGGCACGTCGCCCGACCCCGGCGTGGCCGAGCTGACTCCCGATCAGCGGCTGCGCCGACTCGAACTGACCGTCACCCGGCGACTCGACGGTCTGCTGCACGGCCAGTACCGCGGCCTGCTGCCTGGGCCGGGCAGCGAACCCGCCGGCAGCCGGGAGTACCGGCCGGGGGAGGACGAGGTCCGCCGGATGGACTGGGCGGTGACGGCCAGGACCGCCGTGCCGCACGTCCGCCAGGTCGACGCCGACCGAGAACTGACGACCTGGCTGCTCGTGGATTCCAGCGCCAGCATGGAGTTCGGCACCGCGGAGCTGGACAAGCGGGAGCTGGCGGTGGCCGCGGTGGCGGCGGTCGGCTTCCTGACCGCCGGCGTCGGCAACCGGTTGGGCGCCCAGGTGCTACGCGCCGACGGGGTGCGACGCTTTCCGGCCCGCAGCGGGCGTACCCATCTGCTCGGTCTGCTGCGGGCGTTGCTGGCGGCCCCGCGCGCCACCGCGCCCACCGATCGGCCGGGGCGGCGGTCGACGGCGCCGCCACCGGCGCCGGAGCTGGCGGACGGGCTCGACGCCCTGCACCGGGTGGCCCACCAGCGCGGCCTGGTCGTGGTGGTCTCCGACTTCCTCGACGACCTGCCGGACGACCCCGACGAGCCGCCACCCTGGGAGCGGACGCTGCGCCGGCTGTCCGCGCGTCACCAGGTGCTGGCGATCGAGGTGACCGACCCACGTGAGCTGGAACTACCCGACGTCGGCCTGATCACGCTCGTCGACCCGGAGACCGGCCGTCGCCGCGAGGTGTGCACATCGGACCGCCGACTGCGGGAGCGCTACGCCGCGGCTGCCGCCGCCCAGCGTGACCAGGTCCGGCAGTCGTTGCGCCGGAGCGCGGCGGCACACCTGGCGCTGCGTACCGACCGCGATGTCAGCGCGGACATCGTCCGTCACGTGCACGCCCAGCGGCGGATGGCCGCCGCGCCGGCCGGGGCCGCTCGGGGAGGTGCCGCGTGAGCTGGGAGTCCCCACTGCGGTTGTGGCTGCTGGTCGCCGTGCTCGCGCTGGTCGTCGCGTACCTGGTGATGCAGCGGGGACGGGCACGGTACGCGGTCCGCTTCACCAACCTGCGACTGCTGGACCGGGTGGCGCCCGAACGGCCGGCCTGGCGACGGCACGTACCCGCCGGGCTGTTCCTGGCCATGCTGGCGTTGCTGGTGGTCGGCTTCGCCCGGCCCACCGCCGAGGTCCGGGTTCCCCGCGAGCGCGCCACCGTGATGGTGGCCGTCGACGTGTCCACCTCGATGCTCGCCACCGATGTGGAGCCGGACCGTCTGGCGGCGGCCAAACAGGCGGCCCGACGCTTCGTCGACGGCCTGCCCGACGAGTTCAACGTGGGGCTCGTCGCGTTCGCCGGCAGCGCCGCCGTCCTGGTGCCGCCCGGCACCGACCGGGACGCCCTGGACGAGGGCATCGGTCGCCTGGCCGAGGGAGTGACCGGTGTGCAGGGCACCGCGATCGGCGAGGCCATCAACACCTCGCTCGGTGCGGTCAAGAGCCTGGACAGCGAGGCCGCGAAGGAGCCACCGCCGGCCCGGATCATCCTGCTCTCCGACGGGGCCAACACCTCGGGGATGGACCCGATGGAGGCGGCGGCGGAGGCGGTCGCGGCGAAGGTGCCGGTGCACGCGATCTCCTTCGGTACGCCGTCCGGGTTCGTGGACCGGGGCGGACGGCCGATCCAGGTGCCGGTCGACGGGCAGACGCTCAGGGCCGTCGCCGACGAGACCGGCGGGATGTTCCACGAGGCCAGCACCATCGACGAGCTGCGCGCCGTCTACGACGACATCGGCAGCTCGGTCGGCTACCGCACCGAACGCCAGGACGTCTCGGCGCGGTTCATCGGCCTCGGACTGGTGTTCGCGATGGGTGCCGCCGCCGGCTCGATGCGCTGGTTCTCCCGACTGCCCTGACCCGCAGCGCCGACGTCGACCGTGAGGAGTACGCATGGCAGTGCAGACCGGACTGGGCGAACCGCGCGGTCCCTGGTTCATCTCGCCGGACCTCGACCCGGACGGGCGAGGGTGGTGGGACGCTCCCGGCTCGGGCCGTGACCCCGGCGGGCGGCGGCCCGGTCGGTTGCTCGCCACGCTGGCGGTCGTGGCGGTCTCGGCCGTCTCGGGCGCGCTGGCCGGCGGCGTGGTGGCCAGCCGGGACGGCAGCGCCGGGCCGGCGGCGGCATCCGCCGCACCGGTGCCGGCGGAGTTGGTCACCGCCGCCGAGCGGACCGTGCCCGGTGTGGTGTCGGTGCTCGCCGGCGGCGCGAACGGCGCGTCCGCGACGGGCTCGGGATTCGCCATCGACGACCAGCAGCACCTGGTCACCAACGACCACATCCTGGCCAAGGGCGGCGGGGGGCCGGTGACGGTGGAGCTGCCCGACGGCCGCCGCTACGAAGCCGAGGTGGTCGGTCGGGAGGCGCGCAGCGACCTGGCGGTGCTGAAGGTGCCACCGTCGGCCGGGCTCGCCCCGTTGCCGTTGGCCAAGCCGGGCGCCACCCGGGTCGGTGAGCCGGTGCTGGCGGTGGGTTCACCGCTGGGTCTGTCCGGGACGGTCACCGCCGGTATCGTCAGCGCGCTGGACCGCCAGGTGCGGTTGGGCAACAACCGGCACCGCGCGGTGCAGACCGACGCGTCGATCAACCCCGGCAACTCGGGCGGGCCGCTGGTCAACGCCCGGGGCGAGGTGGTCGGGGTGAACACCGCCATCGCCACCATCGACGGCAACGGCTCGATCGGAATCGGCTTCGCCATCCCGATCGAGCAGGTGCGGAAGACCGCCGACATGATCATCGGCAAGGGCGGCTGACCTGCGCGAACGGCCCTGGCGGGCCGCCTCCAGTGTCGGATATCCGGCGCGAAGTCATCGGACCATGGAAATATTGCCGTGGCGTACGCCACGGTGGGTTCGGACGACGAGACCGCCGGCCCGACGCCCACCTCGTCCACGACGAGTGAGCCTCCGCGCCGGTGACCCGGGGCGGGTCGCCGCGGGTTAGCCTCGGGGCGTGGACGACGGACTGCGGGTGACCGACCGGTGGGTCGTCCCCGCCGGGGAGCTGCGGGAGCGCTTCTCCCGCTCGTCCGGCCCCGGCGGGCAGGGAGTGAACACCGCCGACTCCCGGGTCGAGCTGAGCTACGACCTGGCCAACTCCCCAGCCGTACCCGAGTCGCTGCGGGCGCGGGCGTTGGCGCGCCTCGCCAACCGCCTGGTCGACGGTGTGCTGACGATCGCGGCCAGCGAGCACCGGGCGCAGCTCGCCAACCGGGAGGCGGCCCGCGAGCGGATGCTCGCGCTGTTGCGCGAGGCGGCCGCGCCGCCCCCGCCCCCGCGTCGCGCGACCAGGCCGTCCCGGGGGGCGAAGGAGCGCCGGTTGGCCGAGAAGAAGCGCCAGTCACAGCGCAAGCGCGACCGCCGCGTCGACGGCGACTAGCTAGCCCCAACGCCGTTCAGTTAGGGATCGCAGATAATTAACGCGCTGTCTTGATCTCTGACGGGGTAGTGATGCGAGTTCACCCACACTTAATGAATTTGACTGTATAACCCGTGTCGGGATCGCCCTCGTATCCGAACAGTCCGGTTACCCCACGCTCGTCCCGCCGGATCTTAAGCTCGCTGGGTGCAGGGTCCAGGAAGGACCCCAAGGCTCGGAACATCAGGTCCAGGCGGGGCGGCTTGAAGGAATTATCGAACTTCCAGACGCCACGACCAGCAGTCGGGAGCTTGCCGCCGAAGTCTCTTTTCAGCGCGAAATCTTCGGTGTATTCACCAGGATCATACAAGACGGAGAAGTAGTCGCGGGAGAGTAGCTGTTCAGCGTGAGTAGATGGGCGGCCGAATCGGTCTGACCTGTGGTTATGCGCTCATACGGTGGGTCGATCTTGACCCTGCAGCCGCTCCTGCCAGCTGTGGCCGTCCGCTCTGTAATGGTTTGACCAGATCGGCGAGAGTCTCGACAAGGCATGATCATGCCGTTGACGTTGGCTGAACACGTACGCGGGAGATGTTGCTTAGTTCAAATTCGCCCGAAGACTGCACGCTCAATTGATCCCGTTGAGCAGAGCACCAGAGTCCCGGCAACTCTTCGACCGTAACCGGCGACGGTCCCGGTGAACCACAGGCACCCAGGAGGGCGCCTGTGGCCAACACCGCAACTGATACAAGTACGGCACCGACTCGTAGCTGAGCCACGCCAAACATCACGTCCTTCAACTAATAGGTTACAACTTCGCTCCAGTAGAAGTTTTGTGTTACTGAAGACATAGGGCCAGTCGTGGGCCCCGTCTTACCACCCGGACTCTTACTTGCGGTCGGGTTGCGGAGCAGCGATTTCGCATCCATCCCGTTGTTTGCCGTATAGGTGATGACGGCCCGCCGGGTATCCGGGTCCACGGCGACAATTTCTCCCCGCAGATCGAAAGATCCAATAGCCGATCTCCTGCTCGCAGAAGTGTCAGGGCTATTGCGTAGTGGGGTTGCCCCTGGTCACGACAGGATTGCTGGTGGTCACGGCGTCGATCAAGTCGTGTGGGCGGTGGTTGGCGCGTCGGGTGGCTTCGGCGATGTTCGTGGCGCCGTTCGTGCGGTGGTAGCCGATCGAGGTGTTACGGAGTGTCGCGAAGACGGCGGGGCCGTTGCCCGTCCGGGCTTGGTGGGCGTCTTCACGTAGCGTCACATCTCTGACGTAATGCAGGCGGTTTTCGATGTGCCATTCAGACCGTGCCCAGGTGCCGAGGTCGGCGGGTTGAGCCTGCTCGGCGGGCAGGGACACGGTCAGGTACGCCGCTTCGCGGCTGGTCTTGCCCTTGATCGTTCGGGTCCGGGTGATTCGGACGGCCTGCTGAGCGTGGGGAAACGCCATCCCGCCGGGAGTGGCCACGGTGACAGCTTTGACGGTGCGGGTTTCCTTGCGGCCGTGGCCGGTCTCGCGGGTCTGGGAACCGATCGGGATCTGCGCCCACGGAAGGGATTTGAGCTGGTTGTGCAGGGTCGGCTGGTTCCCCTTGACCGTAACCATCAGGTGCCCGCCGTCGGCGGCGAGGAGTTCCGCGTGCCCGGTCTGGGCGTGCAGCGCGTCCGCGAGGACCAGGACGTCTCGCAACGAACCCAACTGGGCGGCGACCAGACGCATCAGCGGGGTGAACGCCGGGATCTCATTGGACTTCGCGTCGATCTGCACCTGGGCGAGCACGATACCAGTGCAGGTGTCGTACGCCGACAGCAGATGAACACGTCGCCCGTCAGTGAGCCGGGCGCCCCGTTCGACCTTGCCGTCGACGGCGATCACGAGCCGCCACCGCCGCCCGGCCATGGCGACCGGCGCTGTTCGGGCCAACAGCCACCGGGCCAGCACCCGTGAGAGCACATCGGCGTCGATACGGATCAGCAGCCGCCACACCGTCGTGGCCGCCGGCACCCGGTCGCTGAACCCGAGCCGACCCCAGACCTCCTGGTCCTGATTACGCACCCAATCGGTCACCGACGCGAACGTGCACGCCCCGGCCAGCACCGCACAGACCGCCACCGCCAGGATGCTCACCAGCGAGTAACGGCAGCCACGCGGATCACGCGGGTCAGGGATCGTGGACAACACCTCGAACAAGCCCTGACGATCACCTTCAGTGACCACGGCGGGGAGTGTGCCGGTGGGTCGGCGCGGAAGCAAGATCTCGGTGGGTGATGATGACATCGGCGGGTGCGGTCCTTCTTCTGGGTCATGTGGTCTTCGCAAACACCATGATCACCAACGGGCCGTACCCGTCCTACATGGACCCACCCTCGACCGGTCCCATATCAAAACCCCAGCTCAAACACCATTCAACCGACTACGCAATAGCCCTGGCAGAAGTGTCGCCAGTAACTAGGCCGCGCACTCCGGCGATGAGATCGGCCCCCATGCGGGCTTTCGCGTCGGATCCTGTCGGCAAATCGTAGTCTTTCCGAAAAGCCGGTTTTTCGTATCCAGCTTGAAGCATGCCCAAAACCGTTCCCCTCACATCGTCCATGTGACTACTTCCACGGATGTACGTGTTCAGCCAACGTCAACGGCATGATCATGCCTTGTCGAGACTCTCGCCGATCTGGTCAAACCATTACAGAGCGGACGGCCACAGCTGGCAGGAGCGGCTGCAGGGTCAAGATCGACCCACCGTATGAGCGCATAACCACAGGTCAGACCGATTCGGCCGCCCATCTACTCACGCTGAACAGCTACCCACGGATGGCCATGGTCATCGGATAAATTTGATAGAAGGAAACCGTCTCAGAAGTGTTTCCGGCCAACCATTGCACCCACACTTCATGCCAATCCATCGGATTCACAACGTGCGACTGGCCGTCAATCATGTTTTGGTTCATGTAGAGCATGCGGTTCCAGAGTAGCTGGCGACCCAACTCGCTTGTGTTCGCGCTGATTGGGCGATGGGGATCTTTGCGCGGCGGACCATTGCGTCGCGACGACTTGGTACTGCTTAGCTTATGCGTCTTGCCGTAGGCCACGTTGTCGGTGGACCCACATCCACCTGGGCAGCCCTTCTTGATGTCGTAACCGTAGCAGTCGAAGTACTTGCAGTCGTCGGGGATCAGCCCTGTGGGGTCGCTGGAGGTGACGGGTGTGTTGTTGGCGTAGGAATAGCCGTTCCACTGTTGTGGCTGGGCAGCGTCTTGGACCGGGTCGACGGAGAGGAAGCGGCCGAACAACGGGTCGTAGGAGCGGGCACCGACTGTAGTCAGCCCGGTTGGGCTCATTGGCTTGTCCAGGAAGCCATGGTTGTCGGGCGCAGCGACAGTGACGCCCCGAGGCGTGCCATAAGGCGAGTACTGCCGCCAGGTCGGGTTCTGGGCGGTGCTGTCGAGGTAGAGGGTGGGGGTGCCCTGGTGGTCGGTGATGGCGAAGGTGTAGGCCGTGCCTGTGCCGGTGCGGATACAGCCGCCGCCGCCTGGGAGGGCGTAGTAGCGGTTGCCGGTGACGACGTTGGTGGCGGTGTCGAGGGTGAGCTGCTGTCCGGGCAGATAGAGGATGTTCTTGCCGGGTTCTTTCTGCAGCAGCAGGTTGCCGTCGGCGTCGTAGGTGAAGGCGTTGTTCCCGCTGGTGCCGCCGGCGACTCCGGCGAGTTTGCCGGCGTCATCCCAGGTGAGCGTCTGGTTGCCCTGGGCGGCGTTGCGGCTGATCGTGTTGCCGGCGTTGTCGTAGGCGTATGACGTGGTGCTAGAGGTCGCGCCGGTTGTGGTGGTGGAGGTCAGGGTGTGGGGCTTGTTTTGACCGCTCCCGTTGTACGCGTAGATGGTCGTGGTGCGCTCCGAGGGCGGCGAGTAGGCGGGCGCGAAGCGCGGCCGCGCGGTCGGCGAACCCGCGCTGCGCGGTGGCGTACTCGGCCCGACCCTCCGGCGTCTCCACTCGCACCGGCGGGTGGCCGAGCGCCGCCAGGTCGTACGGGCTCGCGCGCATATCCAGCGTGCGGATCTCGCGGGCCAGCTCGAAACAGTCCGCGACCAGCTCCGACGGCACCAGCGGCGACAGCTTGTACGCCCACTTGTAGAGGTCCATGTTGGCGTGCAGGCAGCCCGGCTGCTCGTTCACGTGCTGCGTCTCGCGGGTCGGGTTGAGCAGGTTCAACGGCCGGGCGGATGGGGTGAAGAAACGGTACGCGTCGAAGTGGCTGCACCGCACGCCGCGCTCCTCGACGACCGCGGCGGTCCGCTCCGGGCCCAGCCGCAGCGGCCAGGCGTTGTGGCGTAGCTCCTCGGGGTTCTGCCGGTACACCATCGCCCACTCGTGCATCCCGAAGCAGCCGAAGTGCGGCGTCCGGCCCGCCGTGGCCGCCAGCAGCGAACGGATCCACGTGATCGACTCGCCGCGTCTGACGCGTACCCCCTCGGTGTCGAGGGTGACCCCGGCGGACGTGGCGCGGTAGTCCCGGCCGAACTCGGCCGGCTCCGCGTCGCGCAGCTCGACCCCCGCGCCCGGGTGCCAGCGGCGGAGCTGCGCCGGCCGGTGCGAGTAGTAGGTGAACAGGAAGTCCTCCACCGGGTGCCGCTCACCACGACGGCGCCGGGCCAGGTACGGCGTCAGCCAGACGTCCACCCGCTCCTCGTGGGCCTGGCGACGCGCCTGCCAGGTCGCCACGTCGAGCACGGCGGGGGCGAGGGCGGCGGTCACGGACCCCAGGGTACGACCGCCGCCCGCTCGCCGGTCAGGGAATCTGCACCCGGACGCCGGCGGAGAACACTCCGCTGCGCAGCTCCAGCTGTCGGGGCGGGTCCCGCCCGTCGACGGTGAAGACCAGTGGGAGCACCACCCGACCGCCCGCGGCCACCGGGTTGGCGAAGACATCCCGCCCCAGGTTGGCCGCCCGGGTGGCCGGCTCGTCCGTGCTCACCCACCGGTCGCCGGGCAGGTAGGCCCGTTGCAACTGGCCGTGCCAGGGCTGCTGGACTCCGGTGAGGTTGCGCACACCCACGGTGGCCTGACAGCTCCGCGCACCCGGCGGCGGCGCGCTCGCCCCCGGGGCGGTGGCCGCGCTGCCCGCCGCGCCGCACGTCATCCGGTAGACGGTGAACTCGAACGCGGACTCCCGCAGCGGCATGCCCATCGGCCCGGAGACGCCGGTGCCCCTCCACGCGCCGCTGGTCGGCTGTTTCTGGGTGTCGATCGACGAAACCTGCCGGGTCGCCATCCAGCCGGCCGTGCCGACCACACCGGCCAGGACCACCACCGCCGCGCCGACCAGCAGCCAGACCGGCGGCGTACGCCGACGTCGGCTCGGGCTCGGCGTCGCCGGACGCGGGTAGATCGTTCCGCGGCCACCGTCCGCTGCCCCGTCGGCGAGGGCGGCGGCGGTCACCCGTCGTCCGCGTCGTCGACGCCACACCCAGGCCACGGCGGCGCCGATCAGCAGCAGAATCCCCAGACCGGTCAGCAGCACCGGGTACCGTCGCCACGGCGGCGCCTCGGTGACCTCGGCCGCCGGGGCGGCGGCTGCCGCCTGCCAGGTGGCGGTGGCGCAGTCGTACGGCCGGGTGCCGTCACTGGTGAACGCGCAGGCCGGCGCGGTCAGCGGCTGGCCCGGCGCGGTCGCGGTCAGGGCAGTGCCCAGTGTGGTGCTGCTGTGGGCGGGCAACCGCAACCGCCACGTCACCTCCGCCGTGGACCCGCCGGAGCGGCTGGACCGGCCGCCCCCGCTGATCGCGGTCGCCGACGACCCGGACGGCAGCTCCTGACGCACCGTGGTGTCGACCGGCGAGTTACCCACGTTGCGGACGTGGATCCGGTAGCGCGGCGCCGGACTGCTCTCCGGCGCGACCGCCACCGTGACCGGAGGCGGGGGCACCGGCACGGGCGCCCGCGAGGGTGGTGCCACCGCCGGTGGCGCCGAGGGCGGGGTCGGTTCCGCGCTGGTCGCCCGTGCGGCCACCGCCACCGCCGGTCCGACCGCCGGTCCGACCACCGCCGGTCCGACCACCGCCGGTCCGACCGCCGCCGGTCCGACCGCCGCCGGTCCGACCGCCGTGGGCCCGGTCGCGGGCGGCGGCGCGGCTGGGCGCGGCGTGCCGGCCGCTGGCCGTGGTGCTGGTAGTGGTGCTGGTGGTTGTGGCGTAGCGGCCGCTGGTCGTGGCGCGGCCGCCGCCTCCGGGGCCGCCGCGGGCAGGGCCGGCACGGCGGCGAGGATGCCGAGGCAGTGTACGAACACTGCGAGGGCTCTGTGGTGTCGTGTCGATGCAGGCATACGAACGAACCTCCGGAGCCGACGCTAGGGCTGCCCGGCCTCCGTGCGGGTACGAAGCGCGGAATCCCGCCCCTACCGCCGCGCGCAGCGGTAGGGTGCCGCGACTCTGACGGGTTGCGCACACCCGCCTGCCGTTGTGGCCGGTGGACGCGTCGGCGGGGCTAGATTTGCCGGGTGCGTATCGCTCGTTTCGTTCATGCCAAGGGAATGTCGTTCGGTGCCGTCGAGGGCGAGCCGGAGGCCGGGCCGCAGGGCCTGACCATCGCCGAGATCGAGGGCCACCCGTTCGGCAATCTCACCTTCAGTGGGGCCCGCTGGGCCCTCTCCGACGTACGGCTGCTCTCGCCGATCCTGCCCAGCAAGGTGGTCTGTGTGGGCCGCAACTACGCGGATCACGCCGCCGAACTCGGCAACGAGGTGCCCAAGGAGCCGTTGCTCTTCCTCAAGCCGTCCACCTCGGTGATCGGCCCTCGTGACGCCATCCGGCTGCCGATCTTCTCCAAGCAGGTCGAGCACGAGGCGGAGTTGGCCGTCGTGATCGGCGCGCCGGGCGCCCGCCGGGCCGACCGGGCCGCCGCCGAACGTGCCATCTTCGGTTACACCTGCGCCAACGACGTGACCGCCCGGGACCTCCAGCGCTCGGACGGGCAGTGGACCCGCGCCAAGGGCTTCGACTCGTTCTGCCCGATCGGCCCCTGGATCACCACCGGCCTGGACGTCTCCGACCTGGAGATCCGGTGTGAGGTGGGCCGCAACCCCGACGAGATGGAGGTACGTCAGCTCGGCCGGACGAAGGACATGGTCTTCGACGTGCCCGGCCTGGTGTCGTACATCTCGCACGTGATGACGCTGCTGCCCGGCGACGTGGTGCTCACCGGCACCCCGGCGGGGGTTAGCCCGCTCGTCGAGGGGGATACGGTCACCGTGCGGATCGAGGGCATCGGCGAGCTCAACAACCCGGTGGTCCCCGTCGCCTGATCGGTTTGATGCCCCTGTTTCCGCAGCTCAAGGGTGGTTCGGGGGGATCGGATTTGGCCTGTCGGCACCGGGAGGGTAATGTTCACTCCCGGCGCCGCAAGGGGCCAATGGGGTATGGGGTAATTGGCAGCCCGACTGATTCTGGTTCAGTTAGTCTAGGTTCGAGTCCTGGTACCCCAGCGCAGCTGGGATTCGCGAGAATCCCGGACGCTGGATTCTGACGGAGGTGGACTCCGTCCCTGCGGGGGCGGAGGGTGCTCTCCGGTGGAGTGCAGCTCCTCCGCCCGACAAGGGTGGGGGAGCGAAAGTTGTTCTGGCCCCGTCGTCTAGCGGCCCAGGACGCCGCCCTCTCAAGGCGGTAGCGCCGGTTCGAATCCGGTCGGGGCTACATCGTGCACAGCCCGCCTCACTGCGGTGAGGCGGGCTGTTTTGCTCGTCCGGTTCGGTATGGCGCTGGCACCCGTCCGGCCGTCCTCGATCGTGCGGGGACTCGCGGGCGACGCCCGCACCCCGCGCTCGACCCGCCGGGCGGTGCCGCTAGACTACAAGCCGCACCGCCCGCGAGGGTGGTGAACAGGAAAGTTCTGGCCCCGTCGTCTAGCGGCCCAGGACGCCGCCCTCTCAAGGCGGTAGCGCCGGTTCGAATCCGGTCGGGGCT
>NZ_JBNCKT010000055.1:0-303 GCF_049841675.1 Micromonospora sp. DT4 | reverse complement strand
ACAACCAAAGGCTCACCTCGCTCCGCGAGGTGAGCCTTTGCCATACCCCCGCCCAGCTCGGCCCCGCCCCGCCCCGCCCCGCCCCGCTCGGCCCTGGCCCAGCCCGATGATCAAGAGGTTTGCGTCACGCGCTTTCGGCGTTTCGTGACGCAAATCTCCTGATCACCGGCAGCGGCGCGGTGGGCGGCGGAATCCGGCCCGGTGCGGGTTGGGAGGGGCGCGGAGTTAGGCCGTGTCTTGTGGATCAGGTTTCGCGGGCGAGGTCGCGGAGCCAGATCTTGATGGTGGCGATGTCGATGGTGG
>NZ_JBNCKT010000054.1:0-37361 GCF_049841675.1 Micromonospora sp. DT4 | reverse complement strand
GCTCGGCCGTGCGGGGGTGTAACCGTGGCGGCCGGGCGGGTGTTCCCGGCGGCTGCCGTGCGCCGCTAGCTCGGGGGTGCGGCGGCATGCCAGGTATAACGACCCCGCCGGGTCCCCGATTCCGCCGCCAGAGTGCCGCCGGCCACGGGACGCCACCGCCCAAACCGCCCAGACTGCCCACCCGAAACCGACATCCGCCACCGCCGGCGGTTGATCGACTCGATCGAGCACGATCATGCCCGCCGACACGTTCTGCACGGGATGTCCCTAGGGTGCCCGGGGCGGCGGGGTGCGTCGGGTGCGATCACCTGTGGTGGCTGTCTGTCGACTGGCCACAGGGAAGGTGGGACCGGCCGGTGGTTAGGCGGGGTCCGTTGCCTCGTTGGCCTGGGCGTGGCGTTCCAGCAGTCGCTGCCGGATCTCCTCCGGCGTGTACGCGCGCCGGCGTCGCTCGGCTCGGGCGATGACCACACCGGACGCTGCCACCCCGGCGAGGCCGGCGAGGCCGGCGAGGCCGGCGATCTTCCACCACCGCATTCGTTGCCGCATCGGCCTAGGCTAGTCCCTCATGAGCATCAGCCTGGATGAGGCCGTCGAGTTGACCCGCACCGGTGACGTGTGGGTGTTCCGGGGTCGTAGCGTGCCGGACCGGGCGATCCAGTTCACCACGAACAGTCCCGTCAACCACGTCGGAATGGCGGTGGTGCTGGACGACATGCCGCCGCTGATGTGGCACGCCGAGCTGGGCAAGTCCCTGCCGGACCTGTGGTCGGGCACGCACCAGCGCGGTGTGCAACTGCACGACCTGCGGGACGCGGTGTGCGTGTGGGCCAACCGGTACGGTCAGCGGGCCTGGCTGCGGCAGCTCGACCCGCCGGCCGAGGGCGAGATGGAGCGCGCTGTGCTGCGTACCGTCGCGCGGTTGGACGGTACGCCGTTCCCGTCGACTGCCCAGTTGGCCTGGCGGTGGGTGCGCGGTCGGGTGCCGTCGCTGCCGGGCCCTGGCCGGTCCGCACTCCGAGCCGTGTCGCGGGCCGCGCAGACGACCTGGGCCGCCCCGGCCGCTCCGGCCGCGTCGGGCACCCCGACCGCCCCCACCACCGGGGCCGACCCGGCCGCTGCGGGCGCTGCGGCCAGCCCGGGGACAACTGCCGCTCCGGCCAGCGCGGCTGCGCGGGAGAGGGCATTGGAGACGGCGTACTGCGCCGAGGTGGTGGCCGTGACGTACGAGGCGATGGGCCTGCTGCCTGCCGGTAAGCGTCCGAACTGGTACGACCCGGGGCGGTTCTGGAGTGGTGACGACCTGGGGTTGGCCTGTGGCGTCCGGTTGGGTACGGAGATCGAGGTGCGGGTTCCGCCCCGCTGAGGTTTGGCCCACCCGGCGAGCGGCAATTGCTGTCGCCGTGAACGCCTCCACGGATCTCGATACGCTGACCGGCTTCTTCGACCGGTACGGCGCCGCGTTGACCGCAGGCGACCTGCCGTCCCTCGGTGGCTGTTACGCGCTGCCCGGGTTGGTGGTGGCGGACACGTACAGCTTCTCGTTCACCTCGCTGGCGGCGGTAGCGCTGTCCTTCGTGGGCGCCGCGCCCGACTACCAGGACCGGGAGTTGAGCGCCGCGCACGCCCGGATCGAGGACGTGCAGCCGGTCTCGGCGCTGCTGACCCTGGTGTCGCTGGAGTGGGAGTTCCTGGACAGCCAGGGGCGTTCGGTGCCGGGGGAGCGGTACCGCTATCTGCTGCGTACGTCGGCTGAGGGACCGCTCATCTGCACGGTCGTCCGGATGGCCTGACCGCCGGCGGACCGGCGCGGCGGCCGAGCCGTTTTCCGCGCCAGGGGGGCCGGTCGGTCCGATCCGTACCCGCCCGGTTTCCGGTCGGGCCGGCGCTGGCTACGCTGTCGCGTCGGTGGGACGAGGGGAGACCTGATGGCGGTGGGGCCGGACGGCGCGGGAGGCCCGCGGACGGCGCGGGTCGTGGTATCGCTGCCGTGGATCGTGGTGCTGGTGGGCGTCTGCGCGCTGACGGTGCTGTTGGTGGTCGCGCTGCTGTCGTTCCGTACTCGGGAACGGGACAACTCGCCGCAGGCAGCGCCGCCGGTGTTCCTGCCGACGACGCCGGCTGCGGCCTCGTCGGCGCCGACTCCGGGTGGGTTGGAGCGGCGTACGGCGTCGCCGCGCACGTCGCGCAGCAGCCGGACGCCATCGCCGCGCGCCACGACCAGGTCGCCGTCGCCGGCCAGGACGAGCGCCGGAACGCTGGCGACGGCGGACGGTGCGGTGTCGGCTCGCTACCAGGTCGGTACGGACGGCTGGAACGCGACCGACGCCACGCTGGCGGTGACCAACGACTCGGACCGGCCGCTGGACTGGCGGGTGGAGCTGGCGTACGCGGACGACATGCGGGGCATGCGGGTGAGTGGCGCGGCGGGAATCTCGGTGTCCGCGCAGGGTGACGGCGGGTTCGTGCTCAGCGGCGGGGCGTCGTTGGCCCCGGGCGGCACGGAAACGGTGCGCCTGCGGCTGGGCTGGGACGGCTCCGCGGCGCGTCCGGTGCGGTGCACGGTCAACGGGGTCGACTGCCGGATCGGCTGACCGGGGGCGTAGTCCGGCGCCGGACGACGGACCGCCACCGGCGGGTCTGTCGTTGCCGCCGGCGCCACCTTCACCGGCATCTACCATCACCATCACCACGCCCGCGTCGGTGGCCACCCGCGCGGCGGTCACCGCGAAGGTGACCGGCGACCCGCTGGCCACCGTCACCGTGGCGGCCCGGGTGGCCGGCTGCCGGTGGACGTTGCTGGACCGTTCCGGCGAGTCGGAGACCCCGCGCGTGCTGACCATGACCCTGGACGCCCGCGGCCTGGGCGGGGCCTGACGTCGCTGACTGTCGTCTTCAACGGCACCCCGGCGACGACGAAGCAGACCGTGACCGGTCTGCGGGGGGCGGACGTGGCGCTGCACCCGGTGCTGGCGAAGTCGGCCGACCCGACGCTGCGGATGGCGTCGTTCGACCGGGCGGCAGGCACCTGCACGGTGCCGGCGCGCAGCGTGGCGGTGTTCGTACGCAAGTGAGCGGGGACCGGCCCCCGTCCGCGTCTCGCGGAAGGGGGCCGGCCCGATGGTGCGGTAGTCACCTCAAAGGTGATCAGGCGAAGCAGTTCTCGATGGCGCCGCCCGGGATGGCCAGGCAGTTCGTCGGGCGGTTCGCGGTGATCGCGGACTTGTCGTCCACGTTCACCGGCCCGAAGAAGGTGAACACACCGCCCGGCGCGAAGGTCGAGAAGTTGTAGGCGACCTTCGTCTTCGACAGGTTGACCTCGCCGAAGATGTTGAAGATGCCGCCGCCGACCCCGATCGGGCCGATGGCCCGGTTGCCGACGACCTCGCTGTCGCGCAGCGTGGTGACGCTGCCGGCGTTGAAGAGCCCGCCGCCGAAGAAGCCAGCGGTGTTGTCCTTGATGCTGCTCTTCTCGAACGTGACCGCGCTGTCGAAGGCGATGGCCACACCACCACCGACACCGGCGGTGCTGTTCTTCTCGACCGAGACGTTGTACAGGTTCAGCTGGCTGTCCGCCGCCGCCAGACCGCCACCGGCGAGGACCGCGGTGTTCGAGACGAACTTGGTCTCGTACGCCGTGGTGTTGCCCTCGATGTCGAGGTAGCCGCCGCCGAAGCCCAGCGTCTCGTTGTCGGTGATCTCGGCCTTCTTCAACTCGACGGTCCCACCGTCGACGTCGTCGGCGAAGATCCGCGCGGCGCCGTTGGAGATACCGCCACCACCGATGATGGCGGTGTTGTCGGTGATCTTCGACTCCTCGACCTTGAGCAGGCCGGCGTTGAACACACCGCCACCGAAGAAGAAGGCGGTGTTGCGGGTGACGGTGCTGTGCCAGATCTTCGTGGTGCCGAAGTTGGCCACGCCGCCGCCGTTGCCACCGGACTGGTTGAGGACGACCTCGGACTCGATGATCTCGGCGGTGCCGCCCGGCTGCACCAGGATGCCGGCACCGTCGTTCTCGTCCGGCTCCTCGACCAGCGGCGTGACGAGGCCCGGCGCCGCGTTCGTCGCGGCCTTCGGCGTCACCTTGGGCGCGGCTTTGAGGCCCGCCTTCGGGTTGGCCTGCCGGGTGGCGAGCGCCTGGTTCAGCGGAACGCCCGCCTTCACCTGCGCCGCGATCGCCTCGGAGTCCGAGTAGGACGCCCAGACGGCCGCCGGCTCGACGGCGTCGTACAGTTCGAGGGTCTGGCCACCCTTGATGGTCAGGCCCTTGATGGTGAGGTGCCCACCGCTGCCGACGTTGAGGATCCGGAAGTAGTCGGCCGTGGCTTCCCGGGCGATCGTCGTGTGCTCACCCTTCAGGGTGATGTTCTCGGTGATCACCGGGAGCCCGTTGCCCTGGTAGTCGTTGCGGCTCAGGTTGTAGGTGCAGCCCTTGGCCAGCTCCAGCACACCGCCGTGCTTGTTGTTGGCGAACACGATCGCCTGGATCAGCTTGTCGGTGTCGCAGGGCACCTCCTTCCCACGCTCGTGGTCCTTGTTCCGGTCCCGGTCCCTGTCGTTGTCCCGGTCCTTGTTCCGGTCGCGCCCCTCCTCGCCGTGCTGGTCGCCGTCCTTGCTGACCTGCGCGGTGTTCCAGTTCAGGCCGACCGCCCCGGCGCTGCCCGCGACGCCTACCGCCGCGAGGCTGATCACGCCCGTCAGACCGGCCACGCCGCTGGCGAGCCAGAGCTTGCGGCGGCGCTTGGCCGTCGCCCGCCCGGAGGCTTCGTTGTTCGTTAGGTAGTTGGACATCGGAGCTCTCTGCCCTCTCCTCGTACCAGACAGGGTCGCCGCCCTCAGACAGTCGTCCCCTGCTACAAATCGGTTGTAGCTCCCAAAAACACCGTATGAGAATGTTCCTCGCCTCGCGGCCTTATCCGAAACAACCCCACATTAGGTTCAGCTCCGGCATGGGGCGGTCGTGAGGCCCCGAGCAGGCACGGTTCTCCCCGTCGGGCGTCGGAAGGCCTCCGGGCCCCGGCCGGGCACGTCGCCCCCAAGCCGGGCCATCGGGCGCCTGACCAGCACAAATGGGTACGCCCCTCCGTGCCGTGACCGGCTCGGAGGGGCGCGCCCTCTATGTGGATCAGCCGTCCGTTCCCGGTCAGAAGCAGCCGGGGACGTTCAGGCAGTTGGTGGGGCGGTTGGCGGAAACCGCAGACTCGTCGTCCAGCCGCACGAAGCTGCCGAGACCGTTGGAGATCCCGCCGGGCGGCAGGGTGGCGACGTTGTACGTCACCTTCGTCCGGTGGAGGTTGATCTCCCCGCCGTCCGTGTTGTAGACGCCGCCGCCGCTGCCCGACGGACCGATGGCCCGGTTGCCCGACACCTCGCTGTCGCGCAGCGTGACGACGCTGTCCTCGTTGTAGAGGCCGGCGCCGAAGAACCCCGCGGTGTTGTCCTTGATGGCGGTGTCCTCGATCGTCGCGGTGCTGTCGAAGGCGATGGCCACACCGCCACCCACACCGGCCGTGCTGTTCCTGGCCACCGTTGCCTGCTTCAGGGTGAGCTGGCTGTCGGCCACGGCCACGCCGCCACCGGCCAGGACCGCCGTGTTGTCGGTGACCTTCGTGTCGTGCAGGGTCGTGGTGCCCTCGACGTCCAGGACGCCGCCGCCGAAGCCGAGCGTCTCGTTCTCGGTGACCTCGCTCTTGTAGACCCAGACCGCGCCGCCGTCGACGTCCTCGGTGAAGATCTCGGCCGCGCCGTTGGCGATGCCGCCGCCACCGATGATTCCGGTGTTGTCCTTGACCTTCGACTCGTCGACCTGGAGCACGCCGGCGTTGAAGATGCCGCCGCCGTAGAAGAAGGCGGTGTTGTGCGCGACGGTGCTCTTGCTGAGCCGCGCCGAACCGAAGTTCGCCAGCCCGCCGCCGTTGCCGCCGGACTGGTTGTAGAGCAGTTCGCTGTCCAGGATCTCCGCCTGGCCCCCGGGCTGTACGAGCACCCCAGCGCCGTCGTTGAACCCGGGCTCCTGCACCAGCGGCACAACCTCCGCGCCAGCCGCCACCGTCGGAGCCTTGGCCGTTGCCGTTGCGGCTGCCGGCTTGGCTGCCGGTGCCGTTGCGGCTGCTGGCTTGGCTGCCGCTGCTTTGGCTGGCTTGGCTTCCGCTGCCTTGGCCGCCTTGGCGGTTGCCGCTGCCTGCTTGGCTTCCGCTGCCTGCTTGGCCGCTGCCGTCGGTTCCGCGGCCTTGCCTGCTTCCGGCTTGGCCGTCGCAGCTTTCTTGGCCGCTGCCGCCTTAACCGCCGCAGCCTTGGTCGCTGCCTGCTTGGTCGTTGCCGCCTCGGTGGCCGTCGGCGTGGCCGTCGCCGCGGTGGTCCGGACCGAGGTCGAGTACGGCCCCCAGACCGTCGCCGCCTCCACGGTCACCGCCCGCTGGATGGTCTGTCCACCCTTGATGCTCAGGCCCTTGAGGGTGAGTTGCCCACCCGGGCCGACGTTCAGGATGCGGAAGAAGTCGGCGGTGGCCGCACGACCAATTGTCGTGTGCTCGCCCTTGAGAGTGATGGGCTCGGTGATCACCGGGAGGCCGTTGCCGTCCTGGTTGCGGGTCAGGGTGTACGTGCAGCCCTTCGCCAGCTCCAGCACACCTCCGTCGCCGTTGTTGGCGAAGGTGATCGCCTGGATCAGCTTGTCCGAGTCGCAGGGCACCTGCCTGGTGCGGTCCTTCTCGTCCCGCTTGTCGCCCTTGTCGGCGCGGTCGTCGAAACCACTCCAGTCGTCGCCACTCCACTCGTCGTTGCCGCCGCTCTCCTTGCCGCCGTTCTCCTTGCCGCTGTCGGCCTTCGCGCCGCCGTCGCTGACGTTCTGCCGGTTGGTCGACGGCTGGGCGTCGGACACCCGGTCGGAGGTGGGCTTGTCGTCCCGGGCGGCCACGCCGCCGAGGGCGGCCAGGCCGACCACCCCGGTCAGGCCGGCGACGCCGGCAACCCACAGGGCCCGTCGTCGTCGTGTCGGCGGAGCCGTCGAGGCCCCGCCGTCGGTACTCGTTACGTCGTTGGACATCAGAGCCTTCCGCCCTTCCTACTACCAGACGGGGTCGCACCGCCCGCAGCGTCACGACCGGCTACAAATGGGTTGTAGCCTCTGATGCCCACCGTATGAGAACTATCTTCGCGAGGCGGACGTATCCGAGAAAACCCCGCATATGCCTCAGGTTAGGGCACGAGCCCGGAACGGTCCGGCGGGACAGGAAGGGGTGTGAGCAGCTCAAACACCACGACGCTCCCCACGCCGGACGGCGTGGGGCGCTCGGTGTCGCTGGGCGCGATCGACTCGGTCCGGGCCGACGGCGAGGCGGCGACCTCCGGGGTCGGGCGTGGGGTGGGGCTGGGGGTCAGGCGGGCAGGCGGAGGCCGGCCTCGCGCTGCTCGGCCAGCCAGGTCTCCACCTCGTCGGAGGTGCGTGGCAGGCCCGCCGACAGGTTCACCGCGCCGGTCGCGGTGACCAGGACGTCGTCCTCGATCCGGATGCCGATGCCGCGCAGCTCGGCCGGGACCAGCTCGTCCTCGGGCTGGAAGTAGAGCCCCGGCTCGACGGTGAGCACGTAGCCCTCGCCCAGGGCGCCGTCGAGGTACGTCTCCTTGCGGGCGTTCGCGCAGTCGTGCACGTCGATGCCGAGCATGTGACCGAAGCCGTGCAGCGTCCAGCGCCGGTAGACCGACGACTTCTCGTCCATGGCCTCGTCCACGCTCACCGGCAGCAGGCCCAGGTCGGCCAGACCCTCGGCAAGCACCCGCATGCAGGTCAGGTGGACGTCCTTGAACTTCACGCCGGGGCGGATGGCGTCGATGCCGGCCTGCTGCGAGGCGTACACGATGTCGTAGACCTGGCGTTGCAGGGCGGTGAACCGGCCGTTGACCGGCAGCACCCGGGTCACGTCGGCGGTGTAGAGGTTGCGCCCCTCGACCCCCATGTCCATCAGCAGCAGGTCACCCGGACGGGTGGCGCCGTGGTTGTGCACCCAGTGCAGGATCGTGGCGTGCTCGTCGGCGCCGACGATCGAGCCGTACCCGACGTCGTTGCCGTCGTGGCGGGCGCGCAGCGCGAAGATGCCCTCCAGGAGCCGCTCGGAGACGGCCCGGTCGGCCGGCAGGACGCGGGCCACGTCCTCGAAGCCGCGGACGGTGGCGTCGATCGCGTCCTGGAGCTGGCCGATCTCCCACTCGTCCTTGACCAGCTTCAGCTCCGAGATGGCGATGGCCAGCTCCCGGTCGCGGGCCGGCTGGCCCTCGGCGCGCGGTCCGTCGTAGGAACGCACGGCCGCGTCCACCTGGGCGTCGAAACCGCGCAACACCCGGGTACGCGCCGGTGCCAGGTCGGCCAGCGCCGCCTCCAGGCCGGTGAGGTCGGCGGTGGGCAGGCCCAGTTCGGTGGACTTCTCGCCGAGGGTGTGTCGCCGACCCACCCACAGCTCACCGTGCCGGCTGCGGAAGAACTCGTCGGTCTCCCGCGACGAGCGGGGCCGCATGTACAGCGTCGCGTCGTGCCCCGAGCCGTTCGGGCGCAGCACGAGCACGCTGTCCGGGTCGTGGTCGCCGGTCAGGTAGGCGAAGTCGCTGCCCGGCCGGAACGGGTACGCGGTGTCGTTGGCGCGGACCTTCTCGCCGCCGGTCGGAATCACCAGCGTCTCGCCGGGGAAGGCGGCGGAGAGCGCGGCGCGCCGCTTGGCGTAGTTGGGGACCTCGGGGCGCGGCGTGACGGGGAGTTCGCTGTCGCGCCAGCCCTGCCGCATGAACGACAGGAACGCCTCCGGGAAGTCCGGATCGTGCGATTCCGTGCCGTCTGTCGGCGTACCGTCGGTGCGTTCCTCGGTCATTGCGCCGCTCCCTTCCGCTCGTGGCTGGTCCCGACGGTACCGCGCGCCCGGTTCGCGGTGGTGGCGGCCGAGAGCGCCGCGGAACGACGGACGGCTGCGACGGGCCGACAGGCCGCGTGGAAAGATGACGACCATGTGCGGACTCCTGGCCTTCTTCAGCGCGAACGGCAACGCCGCCGCGCACCGCGACCACATCGCCGGAGCATTGGAATGCCTGCACCACCGCGGCCCCGACGAGACAGGGGTCGAGGTGGTCGGCGACGCGTCCGGCCGGTACGCGGACGGAGTGTTCGCCCACAAGCGGCTCGCCATCATCGACGTTGCGTCGAGCCACGAGCCGCTGCCCTACGCGAACGGCCGTTACCTGCTGACCTTCAACGGTGAGATCTACAACTACATCGAGCTGCGCGACGAGCTCGTCCGGAACTTCGGCGCGCAGTTCGCCACCGCCGGTGACGGCGAGGTGATCGTCGCCGGCTACCACTTCTGGGGCGAGCAGGTGCTCACCCGGCTGCGGGGCATGTTCGCCTTCGTCATCTGGGACCGGCAGGAACGGCGCGCGTTCGGCGCCCGCGACTACTTCGGTATCAAGCCGCTGCACTACCTGGAGACCGCGGACGGCCTCTATCTGGCGTCGGAGAAGAAGGCGCTGCTGCCGTTCGCGCACAGCAACTACCAGGGCGACGCGGGTGTGGACCCGGCCAACCTGAGCCACTACCTGACCCTGCAGTACGTTCCCGAGCCCGGCACCCTACACAAGGGCATCAGCCGCATCGGCTCGGGAGAGTACCTGACCTGGTCCCCGGGCGGGCGCATCGACGTACGCCGGTGGTACCGGCCGGTGTTCC
Source organism: Micromonospora sp. DT4 (assembly GCF_049841675.1). Lineage (NCBI taxonomy): Bacteria > Bacillati > Actinomycetota > Actinomycetes > Micromonosporales > Micromonosporaceae > Micromonospora > Micromonospora sp. DT4. The sequence goes on along the minus strand of NZ_JBNCKT010000054.1, from coordinate 27,652 downwards.
GGCCCGCGCCGGTCGACGACGAGCAGAAGCTCTACCACGAGATCCGGGAGACGCTGCGCGAGAGCGTCCGCATGCACATGCGCTCGGACGTGCCGGTCGGGTCGTTCCTCTCCAGTGGCATCGACTCGACCGCGGTCGTCGCGCTGGCCCGCGAGTTCAACCCGAACATCCTGACCTTCACCGTCGGCTACGACGTGCCGGGATATTCGGAGATCGACGTAGCCCAGGACTCGGCGCGGCACCTGGACGTCACCACCATCCCCACCAAGATCGGTCCGCAGGACATGATCGACGCGCTGCCGAAGATCGTCTGGCACCTGGACGACCCGGTGGCGGACCCGGCGCTGGTGCCGCTGTACTTCGTGGCGAAGAAGGCCGCCGAGCACGTCACCGTGGTGCTCTCCGGTGAGGGGGCCGACGAGTTCTTCGGCGGTTACACCATCTACCGGGAGCCGCTGTCGCTGGGCACCGTCAACGGTCTGCCCGGGGGCGTGCAGAAGGGCCTGCGGGCGGTCTCGAAGGCGATCCCGCAGGGCGTCAAGGGCAAGAGCTTCCTGGAGCGCGGCACCACGCCGATCGAGGAGCGGTACTACGGCAACGCGCGGATGTTCACCGAGGAGGAGAAGCAGCACCTGCTGCGTCGCTACGACCCCGCCGTGCGCTACACCGACGTGACCGCCCCGATCTACGCCGAGTGCACCGAGCTGGACGACGTCACCAAGATGCAGTACGTCGACCTCTACACCTGGCTGCGCGGCGACATCCTGGTCAAGGCCGACCGGATCTCGATGTCGCACTCGCTGGAGGTGCGGGTGCCGTTCCTCGACCGTGAGGTGTTCGACGTCGCCGCGAAGATCCCGGTGGACCTGAAGCTGCCGCCGCGCTCCGACGCGACGAAGTACGCGATGCGCCAGGCGTTGCAGGGTGTCGTGCCGCCGGCCATCGTGAACCGCAAGAAGCTGGGCTTCCCGACCCCCACCCGGGTCTGGCTGCGTGGCGAGATGTACGAGTGGGCCCGGCACGTGTTGAGCACCTCCGGCGCGGGTGACCTGCTCGACCTGTCGTACGCGCTGCGGCTCCTCGACGAGCACAAGCGGGAGGAGGCCGACCACTCCCGCAAGGTGTGGACGGTGCTGATCTTCTGCATCTGGCACGCGATCTTCGTGGCCAAGACGCTCGACCCGGGCATCCAGCGCAACCAGTCGGCTCTGCTGACGAAGCCGGTGGTCGGCTCCATGGTCCGCTGACCCGCGACCCCACGCTGTCGATCAAGAGGTTTGCGTCTCCCGGAGTCACTCGGGTGACGCAAGCCTCTTGATCATTTCAGGGATACCTCAGCGGCGGGCGCAGGTGACCGTTGGGATGCCGTTCGTTCCTGTGCTGCTGGCAAGGAAGCCGAACGTGGTCGCGCCCTCCGGTGCGATCGTGCCGTTGTACGGGACGTTCGTCGCCGTCACCGACGCGCCGGACGTCGTCTGGGTGGCGCTCCAGATCTGACTGATCGCCTGCCCGTTGGGCCAGGTCCAGCTCGCGGTCCAGCCGGCGAACGGCGTACTGCCGTGGTTCATGATCGTGACTTCGCCCTGGAAACCGCCCTGCCAGGTGCTGGTCACCTTGTAGACGGCCATGCAGTCACCGCCGGACGGCGGCGGCGTGGTGGGCGGCGGGGTGGTCGGCGGCGGGGTGGTGGGCGGCGGGGTGGTGGGCGGGGGAGTGGTGGGCGGCGGGGTGGTCGGGTTCGACCCGCCCGGACCCACACCGGTCACCTGACCGCTGCCACCGTCGAAGGTCACGTCGGAGCAGCCGAAGAAGTTCTCCTGCGAGTCCGAGCGCACCCAGCGGGAGTAGATGATGTGCCGGCCGCTCTTGCCCGACGGCAGGTTGCCGCTGAAGTAGTAGTGCCCGTCGTTGGTGCCGACGCCGCCGCGCTGCGGCGGGTTGGTCACCGTCAGGAACGGCTCCTCCAGGTCACTCCAGGCCAGCGCCCGGGTCGGGCTCCAGCTGTCCTTCGTGACGTAGAAGTAGAAGGTGCCCGGGTGGTGCGCCCAGTTGCTGTACCGGAAGTCCAGCCGCGCGCCGGAGGTCAGATGGGTCAACGGCCAGTCGGTGCGGGGCAGGTCGTAGCCCCGGTAGCCGCTGTTGCCACCACTGCACAGCTGCCCGTCCGGAATGAAGCCGGTGGTACGGCCACCGGCGTCCGAGCGCAGCACGCTGAACCAGTTGTAGAGCGAGTTCGTCCCGCTCTGCGCCACCGCGGCGGCGCACGCGGGGTTGTTCGGCCTGATCTCACCGGTCTGGCTGAGGCCGTCCTGCCAGCACAGGTACGTTCGGCTGCCCGGTGTCATCGCCGCGCCGTGCGCGGCCGCCGGTTGCGGACTGGACGCGAGGGCCACGGCGCCCAGAGCAAAGGTCAGGGCCGCGGTGAGCACTGCGGCCGTACGGGAACGGTTCACGGGTTCTCCTGACTCGCGAGGCGTGCCGCCCGAGCCGCCCCGCCGCAAGCGGATACGACGATCACCCTGGCGGGCCCCGGCAGAAGATCGGCCGGCGGACACGCGCCATCGACGGTCCTGTCCTGGACCGGTGCCCTCGCGTCTAACAACCCGGCAACCGGCGGCGCGGCAGCCCTCGCACCGCCCGGTACGCGTCATCCCACCACGTCGTCCGTCGCCTACGCAATAGTCGATCCTCGATGCGCCAAACAGGGCTGGCGCCCGCGGACTCCGCCGACTCCCGATTGGACCGACCGACTCGCACCTACCTGGCCACCGTGCTCGCCACCGGGCGGTCCGTGCCGCAGCCGCCCGGCGCCACCATGCTCGTCTCCGCCGACGGCACGGTCACCGGCGTGCCACTGCTGGCGCTGGCCCTGCGCCAACCGCTGGCCTGCGTGGGCGCGATGGGTTCGCGGCGCACCCACGACGAGCGGCACAAGCTCCTGCGCGAGGAGGGACTCGGCCCCGAGCAGCTCGACCGGCTCGCCTCGCCGATCGGGCTGGACCTCGGTGGTCGTACCCCCGAGGAGACCGCGGTCAGCGTGGCCGCGCAGATCGTCGCCGCCCGCTGGGGCGGCAGCGGCCGCCCCCTGGCCGCGCCCGACGGACCGATCCACCACCCGGGCTGAGCGCGGCCCGGGCCTTCGCCGCTCGCCGGGCCGCGCGCTGTGCCAGCCTGGTGCCAGACGGCCGTCGCGGCCGCCGACGACGAGGGGGACTCCGATGGGGTACGCGGTGGTGCTCGGCGAGGCGCTCGTCGACCTGCTCGACAGCGAACTCGACGGGGAACGGGTCTACCGGCAGGCCATCGGTGGCGGCCCGCTCAACGTCGCCGTCGGGGTGACCAGGCTCGGCGGGGCGGCACAGTTCGTCGGCTCGCTCGGCGACGACGTGCTGGGCGGGCGAATCCGCGGCTTCCTGACCGAGGTCGGGGTCGGCCTGGCCGGTGCGGTCACGGTCTCCGCGCCGACCACGCTCGCGGTGGTGACGTACGCCGGCGCGGAACCCGACTTCCGCTTCTACGGCGAGCCGCCCTCCTACGGGCTCCTCGGCCCGGACGAGCTGGACCTGGCGCTGACGGAGGGCGCGGACGTGCTCTACTGCGGCTCGATCGTGCTGCTCGAGCCGGGCACGCTGGCCGCCGCCCGCAGGGCGTGGTCGCTCGCCACCGGTCTGCGGGTGCTCGACCCGAACGTCCGCCCGCGACTGCTCGACGGGCCGGCCGCGCTGGACGGGCTGCGGCAGGTGGTGGCGGAGTTCGCCGCGGGCGCGCACCTGGTCAAGTTGAGCAGCGCCGACGCCGGGCTGCTCTATCCGGGTGAGCCGGTCGAGGGGGTCGCCGCGTACCTGCGGGAGCTGGGGGCCTCCACCGTGGTGGTGACGCTCGGCGCGGCCGGCGCGGTGCTGGCCGCCGCCGAGGCCGACCCGGTGCGGGTGCCGGCCCCGAAGGTCGATGCCGTCGACGCCACCGGCGCCGGCGACTCGGTCATGGCCGCGTTGATCGCCGATCTGCTGCGCGACGGCGAGCCGGCCGACCCGGCGGGCTGGGTCGAGTCGGTGGCGTTCGCGCTGCGGGTCGCCGGCCTGGTCTGCGAGTCGCCGGGCGGGGCCACCGCCATGCCCACCCGCGCGGACGTCGAACGCCGCTTCGGCATCTGAGGGCGGTGACGGCTGGTTGACGGTCGCGTCATGTGAACGTTAAAGCCCGCCGGAGCGGGCGCTCGCCTGGGACAACGGAGCGGCCAGCACTCCACCGATGGGGTGGAACAGCTACGACTCGTTCAACTGGAGCGTCACCGAGGCCGACGTACGGGCCAACGCCGACTACATGGGCACCAACCTGCGGCAGTTCGGCTGGCAGTACGTGGTGATCGACTGGGCCTGGTACTACCCCGGGCGACACGACAACAGCCCCAACCAGGACTCCAACCTGCAACCCCGGCTTGGCATGGACGCCAACGGGCGGCTGCTACCGGACACCACCCGGTTCCCCTCCGCTGCGGGCGGCAACGGGTTCAAGCCCCTGGCCGACTACATCCACGCGCAGGGGCTGAAGGTCGGGGTCCACCTGATGCGGGGCATCCCCCGCCAGGCGGTCGCCGACAACGTCCCGATCCTCGGCACCACCTGCCGCGCCAACCAGATCAACAACTCCACCACCGCGACCTGGCTCAACCTCATGTGGGGCCTCAACATGTCCAACCCCTGCGCGCAGAGCTACCTGGACTCGGTGTTCCAACTGCTGGCGTCCTGGGGGATCGACTTCGTGAAGGTGGACGACATCGCCGCCCCGACCTACCGGCAGGCGGAGGTCGAGGGCTACAAGCTGGCCATCCAGCACAGCGGCCGTCCGATGGTGCTGAGCCTGTCGCCCGGCGCGACCCCGCTGGCCAGTGGAGGCCACGTCCAGGCCAACGCGCACATGTGGCGGATCGTCAACGACCTGTGGGACAACTGGTCGTCCGTCGACGCCCTCTTCGACCAACTCCGCAACTGGACCCCGTACCGCGCCACCGGTGCCTGGCCCGACCCGGACATGATCCCCATCGGCCGGCTCTCCAAGTACGGTCCGGTCGGCTCACCGCGATACTCCAACCTGACCTCGGACGAGCAGCGCACCCTGATGACGCTCTGGGCGATCAACCGGGCGCCGCTGATGTGGGGCGGCAACCTGGCCGAGAACCGCGCCTCGGATCTGGCGTTGATGACCAACGCCGCGGTGCTGGCCGTCGACCAGAACAGCGCGAACAACCGTCAGCTCTCCGGCGGCACCCGGCAGGCGTGGACCGCCGACGTGCCGGGCAGCACCGACCGCTATCTCGCCCTGTTCAACCGCGAGAGCGGCACGGCGAACGTCTCGGTCAACCTGGCCGACCTCGGGATGGGATCGGCCGCCGTGACCGACCTGTGGTCCGGCGCGGCGCTCGGCACGGTCAACGGGACCCTCACGCGCTCCCTCCCGGCCCACGGCGCCGGGCTGTACCGGCTGACCCCCGGAAGCACCGTGCCGGTCCCGACCGCGTACACCCTCACCGCCCAGCACAGCGGGAAGCTGCTGGACGTCTCCAACAACGCGACGAACGACGGCGCCGACATCGTGCAGTGGGCCGCGAACGGGCAGCCCAACCAGCGGTGGCGGTTCCAGGACGCCGGCGGCGGCTACCAGACGGTGCTCAGCGCGCACAGCGGCAAGTGCCTCGACGTGTATGGCGGCGCGGGCGCCACCGCCGACGGAGTCCGGGTCACCCAGTGGACCTGTAACGGGGGCACCAACCAGCAGTGGCGCGTACAGGATCTCGGCACGGGCGCCGTGCAGCTCATCGCCCGGCACAGCGGCAAGTGCCTGACCATCCTCAACGCCGCCACCACCGACGGCGCCCGCGCCGTCCAGTCCACCTGCACGACCGGCACCCACCAACAGTGGCGGCGCACCGGGGTGTAGACATGCCCTTCCTCGTGCCGATCTTGCACTTTCTGCGCCGACATTGCCCCGGACAAGGGACTTATCGGCAACCGAAAGTGCAAGATCGGCGTGGGCGGAAGGCGGCGTGGCGAGCCCGGATGCTCAGCCTTCGCCGTTGAGCTCCCGGTAGCCGCGGCGGGCGGCGATCAGGGCAGCTCGGGCGCCGAAGGGCGCCTCGGCGGCCACCCGCTCCGGGAGCGCGTCGCCGGTGTGCGCGGCCCGGATCAGCCAGGCCAGCCGCACCAGCTCCGCGTGCTGGGCACGGACGAACCCGACGTCCACCGGATCGCCGTGACCGGGCACGACGACCGTGCGCGCCGTCGTCAGCCGCAGCAGGTCCGCGACCGCGTCCGGCCACTGCAGGGGGTACGAGTCCTCGAAGGCGGGCGGACCACTCTGCTCCACCAGGTCGCCGGCGACGAGCACATCCGCGTCGGGCACGTGCACCACCAGATCGGCGTCGGTGTGCCCACGCCCCGGGTGCCGCAGCACCACCCGCCGGCCGCCCAGGTCGAGCGTCGTCTCCGTGTGCACCGTGTGCGTCGGGGCCAGCAGCGGGGTGTCGGCCAGGTCGGCGGCCAGCTCCGGGTGCTCCGCGCGCACCTCCTCGTACGCCTCCCGGCGCAGCCGCTCCGGCTCCTCGCGCAGCACGGCGGCGGCCCGCTCGTGCGCGTACACCGGGCGGGCCGGGTCGCCGGCCAGGACGGCGTTGCCGAAGCAGTGGTCGTAGTGGTGGTGCGTGTTGACCAGGGTCAGCGGATGGTCGGTGATCGCCCGGACGGCCGCAGCGAGCTCGGTGGCCTGCCCGGCCGAGGAGAGCGTGTCCACCAGCAGCGCCTCGTCGTCGCCGACGACGAGCGTGACGTTGACCCGCAGCAGGGGCTCGCCACGCACGTACACCCGATCGGCGACCTCGACGAACCCGGCGCTCACGACGACCGCCCGGCCCGGTCGACGAAGCGTTGCCGGACTACCAGGAGCCGGTCCACCCGGCCCCGCGCCACCGTCTGGTCGCCGTCGGCGACGGTCACCTCGAACGACAACCGGCGACCGTCGACGGTCGCCAGCAGCGCCTGCGCCCGCACCGTGCGGCCCACCACAGTCGGCGCGAGGTGCTCCAGCTCGACCCGGATGCCCACTGTCGTCGATCCGGGCGGCATCGCGCCGGCCGTGGCCGCGACGGTGGCGGCCTCCGCGAGCGCGAGCGCCCGGGGTGTGCCCAGCACCGGTACGTCCCCCGAACCGACCGCCTGGGCGGTGTCCGCGTCGGTGACGGTCAGCTCGACCTGGGCGGTCAGACCCGGCGCGAAGGCCGGCTCGGGCTGCTCCTGCATGGTCGTCAGCCTAGGTGTTCCCCAAGCCTGCCGAGCAGGCGCCCGGCGATCCCGGCGCCGCCCCTGCGGGTGGTACCCGTCGGTCGATGCCGTAGCCGTCGTTAACCTTGACCGCGATGGCCGTCGTGACTGACCCCCAGCCCCCCGCCCGGACCGACCCACCCGCGTCCCCGGACGCGGGCCGCCGGCGCATCGTCGCCATGACGATCTGGGCGGTCGCCTTCGTCGCCGCCTGGCTCGGCATCGGTCTACCCACCGACCCGGCGTACGCCTTCGTGTGGATCTGGCTCGGGACCATCGCCTGGAACAGCGACCGCCCGTGGCGCAGCCACCTGCGCTTCGCCCGGGACTGGGTGCCGGTGGTGCTGCTGCTGGCCGCGTACAACCTTTCGCGCGGGTTCGCCGACAACGGCGCCACCCCGCACGCCATGGAGCTGATCGTCGCCGACCGGTTCATGTTCGGCTGGGCCACCGGCGGGGAGGTGCCCACCGTCTGGTTGCAGGAGCACCTCTACCGCCCCCAGGTGCACTGGTGGGACATCGCGGCGAGCTGGGTGTACTTCTCGCACTTCATAGTGGCGCTGGCCGCCGCCGCAGTGCTCTGGATGCGCGACCGACACCGTTGGGCCGCCTACATGCGGCGCTGGGGTTTCCTGTGCGCCGCCGGCCTGGCCACCTACTTCATCTACCCGGCCGCCCCGCCCTGGTGGGCCGCGCAGAACGGCCTGCTCACCGAGGTCGCGCGGATCTCCACCCGGGGCTGGAAGGCGTTCGGCATGCACGGCGCCGGCAACGTGCTCAATGCCGGACAGATCGCCTCGAACCCGGTCGCCGCGATGCCGTCGCTGCACACCGCGTTTGCGCTGTTCGTGGTGCTGTTCTTCCTGCACACCACCCGCCGCCGCTGGTGGCCGCTGCTGCTCGCGTACCCCCTGGCGATGACCTTCACCCTGGTCTACTCCGGCGAGCACTATGTGATCGACGTGCTGGTGGGCTGGACGTACGTCGGGCTGACCTACCTGGTCGTCGGCCTGGCCGAGCGCGGCTGGAGGTCGCTGCGCGCCCGCCAAGCCACCGAGCCCCCCACCACCGGGCCCCCGCCCCCGCGGGCCGAAACCCCAACCCCGCCGATCCCGGCCAACCACTAACGAGGCCCGGCCTCCGGGCCCTCCCGCCCTTCCCCGGCCTCCGGGCCCTCCCGCCCTTCCCCGGCGATCATGAGGTTATTGCTCTTCGCGTCGACGTGTCGGGGCAATAACCTCATGATCACCCGGGGTGGGGCGGGCGGCGGCGGGCGGCGGTTGCTCGGGTGGTCAGCTCCGCCGCCAGGGACCATGCCTCGGCGAGGTCGCGGTCCTGGGCCGCCGCGCCCGAGCCGCCGGCCGTGTCCGCGTACACGGTCGCCAGCCTCAGCCGGCGCTGCACCGGCCCCTGCACGACGCGCACGCTCTGAATCCGCGCGTACGGCACGATCGCCAACTGGCGGGTGAGCAGCCCGGACCGGGTGGCGAAGACCCGTTCGAACAGGCCCGCGCCGAGCGCGCCCCGTCCGAGCGGGTGCAGCCAGCGCGTCCGGGGCGGTGGCGGGCTCAGCGTCAGCGCGTCCAGGCGTACGCCGGGTAGCACCTCGCCGACGATCATCGTGGCGGTCGGCAGGTCGCCCACCGGCAGCAGCCGGTCCGGCCGGTTGCGGTCGTCGGCCTCCGCGATCGAGTAGCCGGCCACCTCCAACCGCAGTCGCAGCCAGTCGTTGACCCGCCACAGCAGCGGCCACGTGGCCCGCACGGTCTGGACCCGGTCCAGCGGCACGGTCTGCGCCCGGGTCTCCAGCAGGCCGTTATGCACCCGCAGGGTGTCGCCCTGGCGGGCCAGCCGGAAGTTCCAGTCGTCGAGGACCCGGCGGATCGGTTGCAGCAACACACCGGCCGTCGCAGTCAGCGTGCTCGCCACCGCGATGAACGACCATGAACCGGCGGTGACGAACTGCACCACGACGAAGGCCACACCGAACGGGAGCAGGAACGCCTGCGGGGTGAGCAATTGGCTGACCAGCAGGTTCTGGTTGCGTACCGTGTGCAGTGGCCGGCCCGGCACGGCCGTCGGCGTCTCGGCCCGGGTCGTGGGCGCGGCGACGTCGGGTGGCGTCGTCCGCCCGGCGAGCGCCAGCAGCCGCTCGCGCAGCCGGGTCGCGTCGGCCACCCCGAGGTACGCCAGCGGCGCCTCGGTCTTGCCTCCACCGACGACCTCCAGGCGCAGCTCGGCCAGGCCGGTGAGCTGGGCGAGCAGGGGCCGGACCACCTCCACGGCCTGCAACCGCTCCAAGGGAATGGCCCGGGTACGCCGCCACAGCAGCCCCTCGTACACCCGCAGCTCACGACCCACCACGTGGTAGCCGGTGTTGTACCAGCTGATCACCGACAGCACGGTCGCGCCGAGCGCCAGCACCACCACCATGGCGGCGAACCAACCGAAGCCGACCCGCGACAGTGTCGACCAGGACAGGCCGGCGATCACCACGACCAGCGACTTGGCGCCGTGCAGCAGCGGGCTGAGCGGGTGCAGCCGCTGCCGAGGCTCCCCGTCGGCGCCGCTCCTCACCGCCGGCCACGGCTGGACCGCCCCGGGCGGCCCGACCGGGTGTGCCGGTCCGACCGGGTGTGCCGGTCCGACCGGGTGTGCCGGTCCGACCGGGTACGGCCCTCCAGGGGCCTGCGGCGGTCCGGAGGGATGCGGCGGACCGGGAGGGAACGCGCCGCCGTCGGAGGGCGGCGGTCGGGTTCCCGGCCCGACAGGGCTCTCGCTCATCGGGCCGGCTCCCGGCGTCGCCGGCGGTCGGCCGCGCGGGCGGTCACAGCCCCTCCGCCCGGTCCTCGCCGAGTGCGGTGAGTCGGTCGCGCAGTCGGGACGCCTCCGCCGGACGTAGGCCGGGCACCCGCGCGTCGCTGGCGGCCGCCGCCGTGTGCAACTGCACGGTGGCCAGGTCGAAGGCGCGTTCCAGCGGGCCGGCGCTCACGTCGACGAACTGCATGCGGGAGTACGGAACGATGGACAGCCGACGGACCAGTAGCCCGTGCCGCACGAGCAGGTCGTCGTCGCGCTCGGCGTAGCCCCAGGCGCGTACCGCCCGGACGATGGCCGTGGCCCGCCACGCGCCGAGCACCAGCACGACGGCGAGGGCGAGGCCGAACAGCCGGTGGCCGCTCAGCGCCCAGCCGATCGCGGTGACGGCCAGGCCGACGGCCACCACGAGCGCGAGCCGGATCAACTCCACCCAGATCAGGTCGGTGGAGATCGACTGCCACCGGACGGTGTCCGGCCACGGCTCCAACGGGCCGTGTCGCGACGCCGCAGGGTCGGGCCCGGTCGGCAGGAGCCCGGGGGGCGGCAGGTCGGGCGGCGACGAGGGGGCGTGGTGGTGGCCGGCGGACGGGGGGACGGCGCTCGGCGGCAACGGGGCCGGCGACGCCACGTCCGGCGGAGACGGGTCCGGGCCGAGCGCGCCGGGCGCGGGGAACGCGCCGGGCGGCGGCACGACACCGGGCGGCGCGGCGGCTGGGGAGGTCGGCCGGGTCGGGGCGGTAAGGCCGGCCAGGGCCGGTGGGGCGTCGGGGTCGGGAGAGGTCGGGGTGTCGGCGCTCACCGATGGGACCCGTTCTGCGCGTCCCGCGCCGCCACGCTGCTGTGCCTCATCGCTCGCTCACATGTCGAGGGTAGGCGATCCGGACACCGGAGTGACGGTACGGAGGAAGCCACGGGCGTCCAGGAACGCCCCGAGAGTGTCGCGGTGCTCGGCGCAGGCGAGCCACGTCTTGCGCCGATCGGCGGTGTGCAGGCGGGGATTGTTCCACTCCAGCGCCCAGACGGCGGGGGCGCGGCAGCGCCGGGCCGAACAGATCAGGGCTTCGTCGGCAGGGGTGGGGGCGCTCATCCGGGCCAGTCTAGGGCGGCCGGACGGAAAAGTTTGAGCGCCGGGCGGCCACGGGGGGAGCCGCCCGGCGACGGGATGAATCGTACACGCGGCTGCCCGGTCCCTGTCCACCCGTGACGCGCGATTCGGTGGTCGGGACGGCGCGGCGAAATTCGGCTTCTCCCCACCTCGGCACTCAGGAAGGCATGCGAGTCTTGATACCGCATCAGCCGCGACGACCGACGAACGCTGTGGAGGACCGGTGGCCCAGCCGACCACGCCCGACGCCCCGACGCCGAACGGGGCGGCACCCCAGGCGCCCACGCCGGTGACCACGCCCGCGCAGGACGCCACCCTGCTGGAGAAGGCGCTGTTCGAGATCAAACGGGTGATCGTCGGCCAGGACCGGATGGTCGAGCGGATGTTCGTCGCGCTGCTCGCCCGGGGCCACTGCCTGCTCGAAGGCGTGCCCGGCGTCGCCAAGACCCTGGCCGTGGAGACCCTCGCCAAGGTCGTCGGCGGGTCCTTCGCCCGGGTGCAGTTCACCCCGGACCTGGTGCCGGCCGACATCATGGGCACCCGGATCTACCGGCAGTCGAGCGAGAAGTTCGACGTGGAGTTGGGCCCGGTCTTCGTCAACTTCCTGCTCGCCGACGAGATCAACCGTGCGCCGGCCAAGGTGCAGTCGGCGTTGCTGGAGGTGATGAGCGAGCGGCAGGTGTCCCTCGGCGGCGAGAGCCACCGGGTGCCCGACCCGTTCCTGGTGATGGCCACCCAGAACCCGATCGAGCAGGAGGGCGTCTACCCGCTGCCGGAGGCCCAGCGGGACCGGTTCCTCATGAAGATCGTCGTGGGCTATCCGACCGACGCCGAGGAGCGGGAGATCGTCTATCGGATGGGCGTGGCCGCGCCGAAGCCGACGGCGGTCTTCGACACCCCCGAGTTGATCGCCCTGCAACGCAAGGCCGACCAGGTCTTCGTGCACAACGCGCTGGTCGACTACGCGGTACGCCTGGTGCTGGCCACCCGCGCGCCCGCCGAGCACGGCATGCCGGACGTCGCCCAGCTGATCCAGTACGGCGCCAGCCCGCGCGCCTCGCTCGGTCTGGTCCGGGCCACCCGGGCGCTGGCGCTGCTGCGGGGACGCGACTACGCCCTGCCGCAGGACGTGCAGGACATCGCACCGGACATCCTGCGGCACCGGCTGGTGCTCAGTTACGACGCGCTCGCCGACGACGTGCCGGCCGACCACATCGTGCAGCGGGTCATGTTGACCATCCCGCTCCCGTCGGTCGCGCCCCGGCAGCAGGCCACCCCGCCGTCGAGCGTCCCACCGCCGGGCGCGGGCTGGCCCGGGCAGCGGCCGTGACCTCACCCACCCCTCGACCCGCCCCTCTGGCCGACCGCAGCGAGGCCGTGCTGTCCCGACTCCAGTTGCTGGTCACCCGCAAGCTCGACGGTCTGCTCCAGGGCGACTACGCCGGCCTGCTCCCCGGGCCGGGCAGCGAGGCAGGTGAGTCGCGGGAGTACCGCCCCGGTGACGACGTACGCCGGATGGACTGGCCGGTGACCGCGCGGACCACGACCGCGCACGTGCGGCGGACGGTCGCGGACCGGGAGCTGGAGACCTGGTTGGCTCTGGACCTGTCGGCCAGCCTGGACTTCGGCACCGGGCAGTGTCTCAAGCGGGAGGTGGTGGTGGCTGCCGCCGCTGCCATCACCCACCTGACCGTGCGTGGCGGCAACCGCATCGGCGCGGTGATCGGCACGGGTGGCGGCGCGTCCGCGCCGGCGCGGCGCTGGCGGGGCGGCCCGCCTCCGACCGGTCCCGGCGCGTTCACCCGCCTGCCGGCCCGCTCCGGTCGCAAGGAGGCGCAGGGTCTGCTGCGCGCCGTCGCCGGTACGGCGATCCAGCCCGGTCGGAGTGACCTGGGAGCGCTCGTCGACATGCTCAACCGCCCACCCCGGCGGCGCGGGGTGGCCGTGGTGGTCTCGGACTTCCTGGCACCGGCCGAGCAGTGGGCCCGGCCGATGCGCAAGCTGCGCGTACGGCACGACGTGCTGGCGATCGAGGTGGTCGACCCGCGTGAGCTGGAGCTGCCCGACGTGGGGGTGCTGCCGGTGGTCGACCCGGAGAGCGGTGAGCTGCACGAGGTGCAGACCGCCGACCCCCGGCTGCGGCAGCGCTACACCGAGGCCGCAGCCGCCCAACGGGCCGCGATCGCCGCCGCGCTGCGCGGTGCCGGCGCGGCCCACCTGCGTCTGCGTACGGACCGAGACTGGCTGCTGGACATGGTGCGTTTCGTGGCCGCGCAGCGGCACGCGCGTACCCGGGGGACGACACGATGATCCGTTTTCTACAACCGTGGTGGCTGCTGGCCGTGCTGCCGGTGCTCGCGCTCGCCGCGTTCTACATCTGGCGGCAGTTGCACCGCCGGGCGTACGCGATGCGGTTCACCAACGTGGACCTGCTGCGCACCGTCGCGCCGAAGGGCCTCGGCTGGCGGCGGCACGTTCCGGCGACCGCGTTCCTGCTCTGCCTGCTGGTGCTCGCCACGGCCCTGGCCCGCCCCGCGGTGGACACGAAGGAGCCGCTGGAACGGGCGACCGTGATGCTCGCCATCGACGTGTCGCTGTCGATGCAGGCCGACGACGTGGCGCCGAACCGGCTGGAGGCCGCGCAGGAGGCGGCCAAGCAGTTCGTGGGCGAGCTGCCGGAGAGCTACAACCTGGGCCTCGTCTCGTTCGCCAAGGCGGCCAACGTGCTGGTGCCGCCGGGCAAGGACCGGGACGCGGTGACCGCCGCGATCGACGGGCTGGTGCTGGCCGAGGCGACCGCGACGGGCGAGGCGGTGTTCACCTGTCTGGAGGCGATCCGGTCGGTCCCGGCCGACGGCGCGGCGGGTATCCCACCGGCGCGGATCGTGCTGCTGTCGGACGGGTTCCGCACCTCCGGCCGGTCGGTGGAGGAGGCGGCCGCTGCCGCGCAGGCGGCCAACGTGCCGGTCTCCACCATCGCGTTCGGCACCGACACGGGTCAGGTCGACATCGGTGGGCAGCTCCAGCGGGTGCCGGTGGACCGGCTGGCCCTGGCCGAGCTGGCCGAGACCACCGAGGGCTACTTCTACGAGGCGGCCTCGGTGAGCGAGCTGAAGCAGGTCTACCAGGACATGGGCAGCTCGATCGGCTTCCGTACCGAGCCGCGCGAGGTGACGCAGTGGTACGCCGGGGTGGCGCTGCTGCTGGCGCTCTGCGCCGGCGCGCTCAGCCTGCTCTGGTCGTCGCGGATGCTCTGACCGCCGACCGGGGCAGCGAACGACCCGGGCGGGTCGGGGCAGCGGACGGGCAGGGGAGAGGACGGCCGGTGGTGGTCAGTGACCGCCGCCGGCCAGGACGAAGACGACGGCTACCCAGACGGCGGCGAGGGTGAAGCCCAGCGGGGCGACGTAGCGGCTCATGGACGGCTCCGAGTGGCGGCTGGACGGTCCGCGTGCGGGGGCGGACCGCAGGGGGTGGGGACGCGCACACGAAGTCGTGACCGGGCGGCTCCCGGCGACCGTCCGGGAACCGGGCGGTGCGGCACACACCACGGCGTCAGCCGAGGTGGTGGGGGAGCGGAGCGGGGTCAGCTCGCCAGACTGAGTCGTGGCTCAGCGGGGCTGACCATCGGCCCGGCCACGACTAGGAGGATCGCTATCTCGCACAGCGATCACCTCCTGCAAGTCGGCCCGGTCCGAACGTCGATGATCGTACACCGGCGCCGGCGCCGGCGCCGGCACGCACTCGGCCGACCGGCCGGCGAGCGCTCCCCCGCCCGGTCGGAGCGACCCGCTGCGGCGGTCCGGCGACCTGCTCCGACGACCCGTACGCACCACCGTCACCAGCACCGCGGCGAGCAGCGGCAGCCAGCAGCCACGCCGGACCGTCCGGCGCGGTGTGCAGCCCGGGTAGGGCCAGGCCACCCCGCGCGGTGAGCGCGGTCACCCCCGACCAGCACCGGCTGGTGCCACAGGTAGATCCGCCCCACCGATGGCGTACGCCCGCAGCGCGTCTATCGCGCGGTCGCGGTTCACCGGGTGTCCTCGACCGGCCCGGCGTCCAGCACGACCCCCGCGACGGCGCCCAGCGTGGCGCTGCCCGTCGCCAGGTAACGTCCGGGTCGAGCCGGCGGGCGGCGGCGACGGCCTGCGCGCCGTCGGCGGCGTCGCCCACCACGAGCAGGTCCGGCTGGGCGGCGATCCGGAGGCTACGGGCCGAGGGTGCCACGAGGCGTGCCCCCAGCGGTTGACACCCACGTCGTACCAGGGTGGGACGCGACTCCCGTTAGCGCTTACTTGCGGGTAACGCCTAGGCTCCGACGCGTCCGTGCTGTGCACTCGCAAGGAGGAACCGTGGCCCGTACCGTGCTGGTGACCGGGGGCAACCGGGGAATCGGCCTGGCCATCGCGCAGGCCTTCGCCAAGCAGGGCGACCGGGTGGCGGTCACCCACCGCAGCGGCGAGGCCCCCGAGGGGCTGTTCGGCGTACGGGCCGACGTCACCGACGCGTCCTCGATCGACGCCGCGTTCACCGCCGTCGAGGCCGAGCTGGGCCCGGTCGAGGTGGTGGTCGCCAACGCCGGCATGACCGACGACACGCTACTGCTGCGGATGTCCGAGGAGCAGTTCACCGGCGTGGTCGACACCAACCTCACCGGCGCTTTCCGGGTCGCCAAGCGGGCCTCCGGCAAGATGCTGCGGGCCAAGTGGGGCCGCATGATCTTCATCTCCTCGGTGGTGGGTCTCTCCGGCGGCGCCGGTCAGGTCAACTACGCCGCCAGCAAGGCCGGCCTGGTCGGCGTCGCCCGCTCGATCACCCGCGAGCTGGGCAGCCGCAACATCACCGCGAACGTGGTGGCGCCGGGCTTCATCGACACCGACATGACCGCCGGTCTGCCCGACGACCGCAAGGCGGAGATCCGCAAGTCCATCCCGGCCGGGCGGATGGCCAGCCCGGACGAGGTGGCCGCCGTGGTCACCTGGCTGGCCTCGGACGGCGCCGGGTACGTCTCCGGCGCCGTGATCCCGGTCGACGGCGGCCTCGGCATGGGCCACTGACCCCTTCGAGCCTTCTTCGAGCCTTCTTCGAGTACGGAGGAAACCCTGCATGTCCGGACTGCTCGCTGGTAAGCGGCTGCTCGTCACCGGTGTCATCACCGACGCCTCGATCGCCTTCTCGGTGGCGAAAATCGCCCAGGAGAACGGCGCCCAGGTCGTGCTCACCGGCTTCGGCCGGCTCTCCCTCGTCGAGCGGATCGCCAAGCGGCTGCCCGAGCCCGCACCGGTGATCGAGGTCGACGTGACCAACGCCGAGCACCTGGCCAGCCTCGCCGACCGGGTCCGCGAGCACGTCGACGGTCTCGACGGCGTCGTGCACTCGATCGGCTTCGCGCCGCAGAGCTGCCTCGGCGGCGGCTTCCTCGACGCGCCGTGGGAGGACGTGGCGACGGCCCTGCACGTGTCGACCTACTCGTACAAGTCGCTGGCCATGGCGGCGCTGCCGCTGATGTCGGCCGGCGGCGCGGTGGTCGGCCTGACCTTCGACGCCAGCAAGGCGTGGCCGGTCTACGACTGGATGGGCGTGGCCAAGGCCGGCCTGGAGTCCACGTCCCGCTACCTGGCGATGCACCTGGGCAAGCAGGGCATCCGCAGCAACCTGGTCGCCGCCGGGCCGCTGCGCACCATCGCCGCCAAGTCGATCCCCGGCTTCGACCAGTTCGAGGACGCCTGGGTCGAGCGGGCCCCGCTGGGCTGGAACCTCAACGACCAGGAGCCCGCCGCGCGGGCCTGCCTGGCGCTGCTGTCCGACTGGTTCCCGGCCACCACCGGCGAGATCGTGCACGTCGACGGCGGCTACCACGCCGTCGGTTCCTGACGCTCCTTCGGCGACGCCCCCGAGGGCCGCACGCGTGACCTACGCGTCCGGATCAGGGGGCGTCGCCGGGCCGTCGTGGGCGAGGGGCAAGAATGACCCCATGGCGTACGACGCGGTGGTGCTGGTGTCCTTCGGCGGGCCCGAACGGCCCGAGGACGTGATGCCGTTCCTGCAGAACGTGACCCGCGGCCGCGGCGTGCCGCCCGAGCGGCTGGCCGAGGTCGCCGAGCACTACCAGCACTTCGGCGGGGTCTCCCCGATCAACCAGCAGAACCGTGAGCTGCTGGCGGCCCTGGACGCCGACTTCGCCGCGAACGGCGTCGACCTGCCCGTCTACTGGGGCAACCGCAACTGGGACCCGATGCTCGCCGACACCGTGACCCGGATGCGCGACGACGGCGTGACCCGGGCGCTGGCCTTCGTCACCAGCGCGTACGGCGGCTACTCGTCCTGCCGGCAGTACCAGGAGGACATCGCCGCCGCCCGCGCCGCCGTCGGGCCCGACGCGCCGGTGATCGAGAAGCTGCGGCAGTTCTGGGACCACCCCGGGTTCGTCGAGCCCCACGTCGACGCGGTCCGGGCCGCCCTCGCCCAGCTCGACCCCGCGAAGCGGGACACCACCCGACTGGTGTTCACCGCCCACTCCATCCCCACCTCGATGGCCGCGAACGCCGGCCCGCACGGCGGCCGGTACGAGGCGCAGTTGCGCGAGGCCGCCCGGCTGGTGGCCGAGGCCGCCGCCCCGGACCTGGCGTACGACCTGGTGTGGCAGAGCCGGTCCGGCCCCCCGCACGTGCCGTGGCTCGAACCCGACATCAACGACCACCTCGGTGCGCTCGCCGAGGGCGGCACCACCGGCGTGGTGGTCAGCCCGATCGGGTTCGTCTCCGACCACCTGGAAGTCGTGTGGGACCTCGACACCGAGGCCCTGGAGACCGCCAAGCAGCTCGGCCTGGACTTCGTCCGGGCCGGCACCCCGGGCACCGACCCGCGCTTCGTGACCATGATCCGTGAGTTGGTCATTGAACGCACCGACCCGGACGGCGCGCAGCTGCGCCGTCGCCTCGGCGACCTGCCGATGTGGGACACCTGCCCCACCGTCTGCTGTGTACCGACCCGCCGACCGACGCCTGCTGGGGGCACCGATGCATGACCGCAAGCCCGTGCAGAGCTGGCTCACCGACATGGACGGCGTGCTGGTGCACGAGGGTCAGCCGGTGCCCGGAGCACCGGAGTTCGTCAACCGGCTGCGCGCCTCCGGTAAGCCGTTCCTGGTGCTGACCAACAACTCGATCTACACGCCGCGCGACCTCACCGCCCGGTTGAGCCGGATGGGGCTGGATGTTCCGGAGGAGTCGATCTGGTCGTCCGCGCTGGCCACCGGCCAGTTCCTGGCCGACCAGCGGCCGGGTGGGACCGCGTACGTCATCGGTGAGGCCGGTCTGACCACGGCGCTGCACGCGGTGGGGTACGTGCTCACCGACTTCGCCCCGGACTACGTGGTGCTCGGCGAGACCCGCACCTACAGCTTCGAGGCGATCACCAAGGCGGTGCGCCTGATCAACGACGGGGCCCGGTTCATCTGCACCAACCCCGACGTGACCGGCCCCTCCGTGGAGGGCGCGTTGCCGGCCGCCGGCTCGGTCGCCGCCATGATCTCCAAGGCGACCGGGGTGGAGCCGTACTTCGTCGGCAAGCCCAACCCGATGATGATGCGATCGGCGCTGAACACGATCAACGCGCACTCGGAGACCACCGCCATGATCGGCGACCGGATGGACACCGACATTCTCTGCGGCCTGGAGGCCGGGCTGGAGACCATCCTGGTGCTCACCGGCATCAGCAGCCGTACCGAGGCAGAGCGCTACCCGTACCGCCCGTCCCGCATCGTCAACTCGGTAGCGGACCTGCTCGACGAGATCTGACCACCGCGCTGCGCGGCGGCGCCCCGTGTTGTCCGAAGGCGGCGCCGTGCGGTCAGACGGCCGTGCGGTCCGACTTTGCTCTGCTTCAACGGAGGAAACACTCGTGGCCTCACGGTGTCGCCTGGTGGAAGCAGAGCAAAGGACGCGAGCAGAGCGCAGGGCGAGCAGAGCGCAGGGCGAGCAGAGCGCAGGGCGGGTGCAGCGCAGGGCGGGTGCAGAGTTCAGGGCCGGTGCAGAGTTCAAGGCGAGTGCAGGGTTCAGGGCCTGGTGCTGAGGTCCGGAGGAAAGCAGGGCTGAGACCGGGCATTCGCCAGCCCCGACGTGATGGCCTTCTGGATCGAGCGACCGGCGCGGCCGGGGCCGTCGCCGGACCGGGTCAGGGGCGTAGGGGGGCGTTGCAGGCGGCCACCAGTGCCTGGCGGCAGGCCGTGGTGAGAGGGCGGAGCGCGGCGTCGCGCTGCTGGGCCTCGTAGTTGTTGATGGCGCCACCGGGAGCGGCGTGCCCGGCCAGCGCGAGCACCCGGTCCAGCACGGCGGCCCGGGCGAACAGCCGGCGCGCCCGTGGGTCGAAGCCGGGCGGCAGGTCGGTGGCGCCGTCGGGTCGGCGCAGAGCGGCCAGCGCACCGGCCAACTCGGGCCGCCACTGGGCCACGTCGAGCCGGGTCAGCGCGGCCGTCGTCTCGGCCAGCGCGGCGGCCAGCTCGGCCTCGGCCTCGGCTGCGCCGGGCAGCGACAACGAGGCGGCCGGAGCGTCGGCCGGCAGCGGGTACACCCGCCACAGCACCGTCTCGAAAAAGTCCCCCGAGCCGGAGGTGTGACTACGCACGTGCGGGATCAGGCCCAGCTCACCGGCCACCACCGCCTCACCCGCCACCAGCGCCGCCCCGGCGAAGTCCCCGGGACCGGGCAGGCCCCGCGGGTCACCCGGCGCGGGCAGCACCAGCCGGATCTCGTCGGGGGAGAGCTTTGCCAGGGTGGGCAGCGCGGCACCCAGCGGGACGTCGGTCCAGGTGCCGGGGGCGTCCGCGACGAGGTGCTCCTCATCACCGGCGATGGCGTCGGCGACCTCGTCGTACGGCACCAGCCCGGCGCGCCACGCGCGCACCCAGGCAACGAACCGACTCGACCGGCGCGGCGCAAGCGTGGCCGCGCCGGTTGCGGGGGTGGACATGCCGAAAGGGTACGTGGTGATCGGTGGCCCTGTCTCGGCTGCCGCTCTGGCCGCCCCGCCTGCCCCGAACTGCCCCCTTCGCCCCATCCGCTGCCCGTCCTGCCCCGCCGGTCCCCGCTGCGCTCGCGCGGGGACGGTGTGTCGGAGTGAGCGCGTCGGTGGCGGGCGTTAGCGTGATCGACATGGCGGGGCGATACGGCGAGGACGTGCTGGCCGGGGACTGGCGGCGGCGGAAGGTCACCCCCGAGGTGGACGCCGAACCGGATCTCGTGGTGGAGGATGCCGACTCCGGGTTCTGCGGAGCGGTGGTGGGCTTCGAGGCCGGCGCGGTGGTGTTGGAGGACCGGCACGGTAAACGGCGCAACTTCCCGCTGCTGCCGGCGGCGTTCCTGCTCGACGGTCGACCGGTGACGCTGCGCCGCCCGCCCCGTGCGCCGGTGCCGGCGGCCCGTCGACGGACGGCCTCCGGTTCGGTGGCCATGGACAACGTCCGCGCCCAGGTGGCGAAGGCCAGCCGGATCTGGGTCGAGGGCATCCACGACGCCGCGCTGGTCGAGCGCATCTGGGGCGACGACCTGCGGATCGAGGGCGTGGTCGTGGAGCCGTTGGACGGCATCGACGACCTGGACGCCGCCGTCCGCGACTTCGGCCCCGGCCCGACCCGGCGACTTGGCGTACTCGTCGACCACCTGGTGTCGGGCAGCAAGGAGAGCCGGATCGTCGCCCGGGTGAACTCGCCGTACGTGCTGGTGACCGGACACCCTTACGTGGACGTGTGGCAGGCGGTCAAGCCGGCGGCGTTGGGCATCGCGGCCTGGCCGGTGGTGCCGCCGGGGCGGCCGTGGAAGGAGGGGGTCTGCGCGGCCCTCGGGGTGGCAGAGCCGGCACACATGTGGCGGCGCATCCTGTCCCGGGTGAACAGCTTCGCCGACGTCGAGACCCCGCTGATCAACGCCATGGAGCGCCTCATCGACTTCGTCACCGAGCCGGTCTGAGCCCCAGCGCTCACGGCTCCTGGTCGGGAGTGCGGGTGTAGACGAAGGTCGCGATGTCCAGCGCCACCGCCCGTCCCTGGTCGTCCCGGCGTACCGTCAGGATCTCGCCGTCCTGGCCGCCGGCCCGGCCCCGCCAACGGTCCGGTCCCTCGGCGACGAAGTGCAGGTTCGGCGCGCCGACCGGTCCGGCGCGCAGGTCGCCGGCGGCGGCCGCGTACACCTCGATGGTCGTGCCCATCCACCACCATCGGCCGGTCAGCTCGGCGAGGGCGGCGGGCGGCGGCGTGGCGGCCGGCCGCCACGGGGTCACCGGGGCGGGCTCGGCGTCCAGCACGAGGGTGAGAAGCTGCCGACCCAGGGCGCCGAGGTGCACGTTGCGCAGGGTGTACGCGTTGACGAGGCCGACCACGGCGGTACGGCTGGGCCGGTGCACGGCCAGCGAAGCGCCGTAGCCGGGCATGGAGCCGCCGTGTCCGACGTACACGCGGTCGCCTTCGCGGAAGAGTTCCAGTCCGAGACCGTGACCGTGGGTCCACGCCTCCAGGTCGCTGATCACCACGGGCGAGCACATCTCGGTCAGCGTCTCGGCGGCCAGCACGGACGGGTCGGGTTCGGCCAGGAACGCGGCCCAGCGGCCCAGGTCCTCGATCGTCGACCAGAGCTGCCCGGCGGGGGCCATCGCCCCGGTGTCGGTGCGGGGTTCCTCGCGCAGCGTGTCGTGCCAGGGGTGGACGACGTAGCCGCGGGCGTACGGCTCGGTGGCCGCGTACGTGGTGCGGCCCATGCCCAGCGGGCCGAGAACGTGGGCGGCGAGCAGGTCGGCCCAGGGCGTGTCGGTGAGCCGTTCGAGGAGGCCGCCGAGCAGCCCGTACGCCAGGTTGGAGTAGTGGTAGGTGGCGTGCGGCGGGTAGGCCATCTTGTCGGGCGTGATCCCGGCGAGCAGGGTGGTGAGGTCGACGCCCGCGGCCCGCTCCCACCAGTCGCCCTCGGGTTCGCGCTGGATGCCGCTGGCGTGCCCGAGCAGTTGGCGCAGGGTGAGCGAGCCGACTCCGCTGCCCGGCAGGTGCTCCTCGAGCGGGTCGTCGACGGTGAGCCGGCCGGCGTCGCGCAACTGCATGATCAGGGTCGCGGTCATGGTCTTGCTGATCGAGCCGAGGCGGTACTGCAGGTCGACGGCAGGGTGGGGGTGTTCGCCGGCGACGGCGACGTGCGCGAGCGTGCCGTCGCGGACCACGCCCAGCACCAGCGACGGGGCGCGACCCTCGGCCTGTGCCTGGGCGACCCGGGTGTCGATCTGTCGGGCGGTCTCGGGTAGCAGGGTCAACGGGATCTCCTCGGGTCGGGCCACCGGCGGGTGGTGTTCCGGTGGGCCGGAAAGGGGTCCCGCCGAGCCTACTGATCTTCGCGGGGAGGTCGCGCGAGCATTTGCGTGTCACGATCGTGGTGTGGACGCCGTGGTGTGGATCGTTCTGGGTGTGGTGCTGGCGGTCGCCGAGATCTTCACGACGACTCTCTTCCTGATCATGTTCGGGGCCGGCGCGTTCGCCGCCGCGGGCGTGGCGGCTCTGGGCGCGCCGGTTGCCGTGCAGGCTCTGGTGTTCGCGGTGGTGTCCGCCCTGAGTCTGGTGGTGGTCCGGCCGGTGATCAAGCGGCACGGCAGGTCCGCGTTGGAGAGCGGCGAGCAGCCGTTCGGCGTGGAGGCGATCGAGGGCTCCTCGGCGCTGGTGCTGGAGCGGGTGGACGCCGACCACGGCCTCGTCAAGATCGACGGCGAGATGTGGAGCGCCCGGCCGTACGACACGACGCCGACTTTCGAGCCCGGCCAACGGGTCCGGGTGATAAAGGTCCGGGGCGCGACCGCCCTGGTCTGGCAGGACGACGTTTCTTCCGCCGGCGAGCTGCCGGAAGCGAGAGGGTGAACGGGATGACGATAATCGGGGTGCTGGTGATCGCGGTGGCGCTGATCGCCGTGATAACGCTGGCCAAGGCGGTGCGGATCGTGCCGCAGCAGCGCCATGACGTGGTGGAACGGCTCGGCAAGTACAAGCGCACCCTCAGCCCCGGTCTCAACCTGCTGGTGCCGTTCATCGACGCGGTCCGTACCAAGGTCGACATGCGCGAGCAGGTCGTCAGCTTCCCGCCGCAGCCGGTGATCACCTCGGACAACCTGGTGGTCTCGATCGACACGGTCCTGTACTTCAAGGTGGTCGACCCGGTCCGGGCGACGTACGAGATCTCCAGCTTCCTCCAGGCCATCGAGCAGCTGACCGTGACCACGCTGCGTAACGTGATCGGCTCGCTCGACCTGGAGCGGGCCCTGACCAGCCGGGACGAGATCAACCGGCACCTGTCCGGGGTGCTGGACGAGACGACCGGCCGCTGGGGCATCAAGGTGACCCGGGTCGAGATCAAGGCGATCGAGCCGCCGGCCAGCATCCGCGACTCGATGGAGAAGCAGATGCGCGCCGAGCGGGACCGTCGTGCCGCGATCCTCACCGCCGAGGGGCACAAGCAGTCGCAGATCCTCACCGCCGAAGGTGAGAAGCAGTCCGCGGTGCTGCGGGCCGACGGTGACCGGCAGGCCCGCATCCTGCAGGCCGAGGGTCAGGCGAAGGCGATCCGGACGGTGTTCGACGCGATCCACCAGGCGAACCCGAGCCAGAAGGTCCTCGCGTACCAGTACCTGCAGGCCCTTCCGCAGATTGCCCAGGGCAGCGCCAACAAGGTCTGGATCATCCCGGCCGAGCTGACCAAGGCCCTGGAGGGCATGGGTGGCGCGCTCGGTGGGCTGAGCCAGATGGTGGGGGATCTGCCTGCGCCGGAGGCCGCCGACCACGCGAGCCAGGTCGAGCGCGAGGCCGCGGCGGCGGCGCAGGCCGCGGCGGCCGCCGCCCAGCAGATCCACGACGAGGTACGCGTCGCCGAGGCGCAGGCCACCGGCGGCGGCAACAAGCCGCAGGGGCTGCCCGCGCCGGAGCCGGTCTCCCCGGACAGCCTCGTCAACGACCCGACCGACCAGCGCGAGCGCGGCTGATCCGGTACGCGCTGCCGGCCGTGCGGCGCTGAGGCGGCGCGCGGCCGACGTCGGGCATCAGCCGCCCGGGCCGGATAAATGCGAGAAAGACTCATGGGGCGCTCCGGCGCCTGCCACGATCGGTCCTAGGACGGGTGGTGACCAGGTAATCGGGGCGCCCCGGCGCGTCTCGCACCGCTCGTGGACGAGCGAGGTGACGCATGAAGGATCCGGCGAATCGGATGTGGTCCTCGGCCCCGGTGCCCGGCGCACACGATCCGGTCGCGCCCCTGGGCTCCCGGCGCAGCGGCGGTGGCTTCGGCGTACTGCCCTTCGTCGGTGAGCCCACCCCGCTCGCACCGGCCACGAACGCCAGTTGGGCCTGGTCGGTACGCCGGTTCGCGCGGGCCGCGGTGTGGCTGCTGCCCGCGTACGCCATCCTCTACGGCGCGGTGGCGATGGCCAGTGACGGCGGGGTGGGCAACGACCCCTATCCCGCGGACGGCCAGGCGGTGTACCTGATCGGCTGGGTGGCCGCGGTCTGGCTCGGCCTGCTCGCGCTGCTGGCCCTCACCGGCCTGCTGGCCGCGACCCGCAGCCGCCGGGTGGCCGCCGCCGGGCTGCTGGTCAGCATCGCCGGCACGGTGCTGATGCTGCCGTTCGCCGGTTTCGAGGAGCAGACACCCGTCTTCGGCGCCACGGCGCGGTCGCTGGTCCTGCTTGGCGCGACGTTCTACAGCGTCGGGTGGTTCCTCACCGGGTGGGCGGTGGCCCGCTCGGGCACCTTCAGCCTCGGCGACGGGGTCATGCTGATCATCGCCGCGCCGCTGCTCGGCCTCGGCGGCGCCCTGATCGGCTCGCTACAGACGTTCGGCGCGATCTTCGTGCTGATCGCCGGCATCGGCATCGGCTACCGCAGCGGCCGCCTCATGCCCCGCGAAACCGCGCACGACGCTGCCACCGCCAGCGTCAGCACCATCCCAACCTCGGAGGGCGGTTAACACTGGAGGATCTCTGCGGCCAGTCTTTCGAAATCGTTAGGTCGGGGGCGACGGACAGTTGGGTTCTCGGTTTCGCCCGACGTACCGAGCAGCCGCTCCCGGGCCCGCAGCGCCGCCTGTTTGGCGAGATATCGGATCTCGTCGACCATTTCTTGTTTCTGGTTGGTGCGCAGGCTGGCGGAGTGTTGTTTCACGTACCGCAGGGCCTCGTCTATTCCTCGGCTGTGGAGGAGGTCGACGGCGGTGAGGGCCGTTCTCGCGTCGGCGGTGGCGTGGCCGGAGGCTTCGAGGAGTTTGAGTCGGAGGTCGCCGCCGCTGCCGCTCAGGAGTGGGTCGCGGGCGAGGTCGCGGGCGAGTTCGCTGAAGAGGAGCCGGTTACGGGCACCGGGGTCGTTGTCGTGGTCGTGGAAGTCGAGGACGAAGTCGGTCGCGTGTGGTGTGTTGAGAGTTTCCAGGAGCGGGGTGTTTTTGTTGAACCACGGGTCGCCCTCGGTCTGCTCGACGATTTTGGTCAGCTGTTCGAGGGCGGGCTGGCTGCTGAGTTCCTGCCGGAAGGTGTTGAGCACATTCCGTTTCGCGGCGCGGTTCCGGGCGAGGATGAGTTTGCTGATGGCGCGGCCGGTCGAGTCGTTGACTGATTTAGCGGACGCGGCGGCCACGTTGAGTGATGCCCCCGTCAGTGAACTGCCCAGGTTCTTGATGTTTCCTTCGCTGTGGCGCATCAGCCATGCGGAATCAAGTCCATTGAACAGCGATTTGAGGACGAAATGCACAATGTTGAACCCGTACGTCGTGGACATCTTCGTCAGTGCGGCGTCCAGTTTCGCTTCGGTAACCACCACGGGTTGCGTTTTCTTGAGAGCGAACTGCTGCACCAGACGCCGCAAGGCGCGTGTGGCTTCGACAGAGGCGATCTGACCCCGTTCGGCGCCCAGGAAGATGATCGGGCTGCCGGGGCCGGCGGCGGCTGCGCGGACGCTGCGGCCCACCGGGGCCGCCGGTGCGAGGCCCACCCAGTAGAGACGACCGGGGTGCTCCTCGTCGGTGCTGCTGTCTGGCGGCAGCACCACGTCTTCGGTAAGTGCGTCGCCGTGGCCGGCGGTCGGCGACGGGACGGGCAAGGTTTCGTGGTCGGCGGCCAGCGGTCGGGCGGTGTCGGTCCTCGGGGTCTCGATCGGGTCTGCCTGGCCCAGCGTCCCGTCGTGTCGCAATGGCAGCTCGACCGGTGCCCGCAGTTGCTGCGGCAGGGTGCCGGGGTCGTTCGGGTCGAACCGCGTGAACGTGCCGGGCAAGAAGCCGGCATCCCGCGGTCTGGTCACCCCTGGGTCGATGAGCGTGAATCCGCCGTCTTGCTGGCGTTCGACCAGGAGCAGGTGCGGCGGGGCATCGGGATGGTTGACCCGGACGGCGGTGAGCGAACCCGCTTTCATCGAAAGAAGAACCTGGATATGCGCGGACGCAAAACTGCCGTCGAGACGACGGGCGACGTCGTCGATCGGTGGGGCGCTGGTGTCGTCACTCTTGACGGTCAGGTCGACGCGGCGCAGCACCGCTGCGACCCGCGTCACGCCGTCAGTCTTCTGGGTCCACGGTGGCAGGGCGGCGACGGCAGCGGCGATCCGGCCCGACACCGGCACGGGAGCCCCGGCTGGATCCAGTGTCAACGCGGTGACGCCGTGGCCCGACAACCGGTGCCACGCCTCGCTCTCTGACAAGGGTACGCCGGCGCCAATCCACTCAACGGTGGTGGCATTCGTCACCGGGTCGAAGCGCGAAACGCCGACGAGCAGGCCCGATCCCGATGGCGATGGCAGGTGCGCGATCGTCAGCGCGCCGGGGGTGGCGGTGAGCCCGCGGGTCACGTCAGCGGCCGAGACGAGTGCCGTGAACTGCCCGCCGAGCAGGCCCCCCATGGCGGCCGGCAGGTTCACCGTCGCAAGGTCGGCCGTGACCTGGCCCGGGCGGGGCGGGACGCCGAAGAAGTCCCGGTACAGCTGTTCGACGGCCCGGAGCGCAGCGGCGGGGTCGCCGACCCGGTCCGGTAGCGCGCGGGACCTGTCCACGACGGTCGCGAACGACGGCCGTATGAACTCCGCGGCCGGCACCGCCGCCGGGCCGGGCACCACGAACAGCAGGCGGCTGTCGGGATCGGCGAGCATGGCGGTGTGGGCGCCCTCGGCCTCTGCCCGACGCAGGAACAGCCCAGGTTTTGTGGTGTCCACCCAGCGCGGCACCACGACACCGGCGTGGTCATCGGCGAAGAGCCACACCGTGTCCCCGGTCCTCGGGCGGTCCACGAGCACCATCGCGCCGGGGCGACGTCGCAGCGCCTGCCACAGGTCAGTTGGCGCTACCTCGTTAGAGACTGTCGGGTAACTGGACGGCTACGCAGTGAGAAGTCGTTCGGCGTTGATGCGTCGGGCGGCTTCGCGCTC
>NZ_JBNCKT010000053.1:0-37722 GCF_049841675.1 Micromonospora sp. DT4 | reverse complement strand
CTATTTGTCGAGGACCTTCCATCGACGTGTCTCGGCGTGACGTTCCGCCCCCACCCAGTTACCCGACAGTCTCTTAGCCGATGTCCACCGGACACCGAGGTTCACCGGTAGGTGATCTAACCGCGGACCCGTCTCATTCGTGTACGTCGCCTTGGCGGCAGGGGTGAGTTCCGGATACGCGGCGATGAGCGCGCCGAGGGCGCATATCACGCGCTCCAGCGCGTCGGGCGGCATCAACGTCTGCACGTTCGTTACCCACGCAGCGAGCCGCGCGTTCGGCAGGCTCCCAATGGATGGATTCGCGGCCACCGTCTGGGCGAACTGCAGCCCCGTCACCTCATAGTGCTCCACGGTCAGTCCGCCATCGGGGTGCTCCCGGCCCGTGCTTGCCCGTAGGCGTGTACCCGCGGCAATCAGAAGGCACTTGTCGGCTTGGTGCGCCCGCCGCACGTGGAGGACCAGAGCCACCCTACCTTCCCCAGGCGAGGGGAGCTGCTCAAACGGCTTTGTCGTATAGACTGCGGCCATCGGTGCGGGTGTCACCAGGCCCCCGGCAGCCTTATTTAGGACGTTGAATGCGGACCGCGCCATGAATATGGCCACGGGGCGGCCGTTGAGAGGCACGGTCGGCAGCTTCGGTGCAGCCTCTGCGACTACCTGCAGCACCGCCCGGGCCAGGTCGCGGCGTTCGTTCTTGAGCTCTATCGCACGTTGGAGGGTGTCCACTCTTCCTGGAGCCTGGTACAGGCGCACGATCGCCTTGACCGTGTCGTGTGCGTTCGCCTCCGTCAGGGCCTCATGGCCGTAGTAGGCTGTGGCGAGGGCGAGCCGATCTGCCCGACGGTCGGTCGGCGTCACCCCCCATTTCGGCATCGGCTCGATGCGCAGGCCCAGCGCGTCCGCGACGAGATCGGCGTGCCGCAGAGCGGAGTCAATGTCCACCTCGTCGTTTCGCAGACGATCGAGCAGGAACCTGTGGAGTGCGGCCCGTTCCGTTGCAGGGCCGCTGTAGCGGCTGGCAAAAACAGCGGCCTGGTTGCTGACCCGCACCGGATCCGACACCGCGTCCAGGCCGTACTCTGAAGGGACGTATGTCACCTTGAGGTGCAGCGTCTCCGCAATGAGCGTTGCGACGTTTTTCAGCCAGAAGTTACTGTCGCGGGCGACGGGCGGGCGAACATGTGCGTCCATGTACCGGCCGGACTTGTCGTTCACTACCCAGTCACCACTGTGCTGGTTGTAGGCGAGTTCACCACTGATGCGTGCAGGGCGCACGAATAAGTTGCCCTCATTATCGAAGCCAACCCCGATTGCGGGGTGTCCGGCGAAAGCGAAGATCGCGTCGAACTCCTCGCGGGCGAGCGGCATCCGGTCGTTCATTCGCCGGTACAGTTCGTCCAACTCGCTGTCGTCGTAGGAACTGCGTACGTCTTCTACGCCGAGTTGCAGCACCCCATCCGGGCCGACCGAGTAGTTCCACCGCAGCCCACGTCCGTTGTTGAGCGCTTCCGCCACGCCGGGGTCGTCGAGGCGTCGCCACGTCGGGTTGAGCCGGACGGAACCGTCGGGCTGGCGCTCCGTGCTACGCAGGCCAATCGGACCTGCAGGCGCGCCGAACATCGCGGTGAGTATGTCGCCCATGTCAACGGGCGGTGGTGGCTCGGCGACGGCCGATCCGACTGCGGAGTCGGTGTAAGTCAGGTAAAGCCCGTCATCCCATTCTGCATCGAGCAGCCGAAATCGATTCCCGCTTCTGACGACGACGTCGCCGCTCGTCGTCTGCACCGCGCCCTTCGCGTCCAGGACTACGGTCAGCTCTTCGAATTCGTCTGGCGAACCATACCTCCCCACGAGCGGGAAGGGAAAGCCGATGGTGCCGTCGGCGCCGCGCACCGCACTGAGTTCCGCGAACCGCAGCCTGAACTGCAGCGTGTCGGCGACTTCCGGCAGGTTGCCCTGTGCGGTCAAGAAATCCTCGGCGAGTCGGACCACTTCGGTAGCAACGGGATCACCGCCGGTGAGGCCGGCAACGAGCCGGCCCGGTTCAGTATCGCCGTACCGTCGCCACAGGTCCCAATCCCCCAGGATCGGGGAGGACTCGTCGAATCTCGGCCCACTCGATTCGTCAGCGGCCAGCCGCCCGCGCTCAGCGATGTAGCGCCGCACTATGTCCCGGTCGAACGGTATACCGGACAAGGGATCGTCCGAATCGGTACGGAGCGAGGCGAGAGCGCCGTCGCGGTACGGGAGACGGATCGTGCCGGACAACACGCCGTGCGGCATCTGCTCCATACCGCGCAACCCATCGCGCGTGAAACGCGTGAACGTCCCCGGGGGTGGGAGGGGCGCATCGCTTCCACGAGAACGAACTTGCGTCTTGGCATAGACGAACTCCGACTCCGAGACGCGCTCGACGATAACGACGTGCGGCTGTTCGTGGGGCGACTCCAGATAGACGACTGTCGCCTCGTTGAGCGGTAGAGCGACGAGGTCCGCGATAGCCGCCGGGCGGAACGCGCCACCGAACCGTTTATCCAGCAGGTCCACCGGGTAGATGAGATCGTCGCGGACTATGGTCGGCGCGCCGAGTTCGGCGAGCACCTGCGCGACCCGTCCGCGCGAGTCAGCGGCGCCAGTCCACGCCAGGAGTTTCGCGAACGCCGCGAGCAGACGATCCGAGGGCGCCCCGGGTTGCGCCGGCGCGCCGACGGCCGAGATCATCCCAGGGGCCGGGCCGAGGGACGACGGGGTGATTGCCGCCACGGTGCGCGGACCTGTGGCAAGGTTGGGCGCTGTTTGCAGCTGCACACCCTTGCCCGCCGGAGGGCTCACCACCATCGCGCCAGCCGCGTCAAAGGGCACGACCTGCGAATCCCGCTCCCTGCCGTTTTCATCCGCCTCCCGTGCTAGTACGGGTAAACCAAGCTGACCCGCAAGAGCCAGCGCCTCCACCACACCACCGGGCAGCCCTCCGAACGGCACACACACCATCCGCACCACCACGTCCAGCGGTTGGCCTCGCAGCAGGCCAGCGACGAAGCCAGCACCGCGAAGGACGACCGGGTCTGCGTGCACCAGATGGCGATTGTCAACTCGCGCTGCCGCAAGCACCGCGTCCGGGACCGGTGCGCTCCCCACCCAATGGCCGGACGGCACCCATGTCAGATCGAATTCGGGACACAAAGCCTGCACAGGCACTGCGACTCCAACCAGCTCACCGTCAAGGCGTCCGTGAATCAGACACAGCAGATCATTCATCAGCAGCCGACCTCAACCACCCAAGGACGTGATTGCCGGAGTGGAACCAGTGGGATGGCGTGAGATTGCTGACAGGGCCAGGGGTGGGGGTGGTCGGTTGGCGTTATTTGTGGCAATCCTGGGTGGCATGGCCGCCTCCCGCTCGCCGCTGTCGCGGCTGTTCACCGTGCTGCTCGCCGGCGTGCTGGCCGGGCTCGTCCTGGCCGTGGCCGCGCTGCCGGGCAACCTGCTGGTCGGATTCGCCGCACGTGCCGCGATCGGGTCGTACGCCGCGCTGCCCGACGCGCTGCGCACCCCGGCGACGCCGCAGCGCTCCTACCTCTACGCCAACGACGGCAAGACGCTGCTCAGCACGTTCTACGACGTGAACCGCACCGACGTCGCGTTGGCGGACATCGCCCCGCTCATGCGGCAGGCGATCGTGGCGGCCGAGGACCGGCGGTTCTACGACCACGGCGGCGCGGACCTGCGGGGCCTGGCCCGGGCGCTGGTCGCCAACGTCAAGGGCGGCGGCACCGAGCAGGGCGGCTCCACGCTGACCATGCAGTACGTGCGCAACGTCCTCAAGACCGACCCGACCCGGACCCCCGAGGAGCGCGCCGCCGCCACCGACCCCACCGTCGGGCGCAAGCTCCAGGAGATCCGGTACGCGGGCGCGCTGGACAAGAGCCTCGGCAAGGACGAGATCCTCGGCCGGTACCTGAACATCGCCTACTTCGGCGCCGGCGCGTACGGGATCGCGGCGGCCAGCCAGCGCTACTTCGGCAAGCCCCCCGCGCAGTTGACCCTCGCCGAGTCGGCGCTGCTCGCCGGCCTGGTGCAGTCCCCGGACGCGTACACCCCGATCGGTGGCGACAAGGACGAGGCGCTGGCCCGCCGCTCGTACGTGCTGGACTCGATGGTCGCCACCGGTGCGATCACCGCCACGCAGGCCGCGCAGGCCAAGGCGGAGCCGCTGGCCCTGCACGCCACCGCACAGCCCAACGGCTGCACCGCCATGGCCCAGGGCCACGACGACTGGGGCTACTTCTGCGACTACCTGCGCCAGTGGTGGCTGACCCAGCCGGCCTTCGGCGCCAC
Source organism: Micromonospora sp. DT4 (assembly GCF_049841675.1). Taxonomy (NCBI): domain Bacteria; kingdom Bacillati; phylum Actinomycetota; class Actinomycetes; order Micromonosporales; family Micromonosporaceae; genus Micromonospora; species Micromonospora sp. DT4. Next base: position 33,384 of record NZ_JBNCKT010000053.1, on the reverse strand, counting down.
CCCCGCCGAGCGCGAGCAGGCCCTGCGCTCGGGCGGCTACACCGTCGTCACGTCGCTCGACCCGAAGATCCAGGCCACCGCGCAGCAGCAGGCCACCAAGGTCTACGGGTACGACAACAAGCGCGCCCTGCCGATCGCGGCCGTCCAGCCGGGCACGGGGCAGGTGCTGGCGATGGCGGTCAACCGGCACTACAGCCTCGCCGACAACCCAGCCGGGCAGGCGAACTACCCGAACACCGTCAACCCCTTGATCTCCGGTGGGGCCAGCGTCGACGGGTACCAGGCGGGTTCGACGTTCAAGCTGTTCACCATGCTCGCGGCGCTGGAATCAGGCCGTACCCTCTCCACCGGGTTCGACGCCCCCGCCAAGCTGCCCACCCGCTACCCGGCCGAGGGGCCGGGCAGTTGTGACGGCCACTGGTGCCCGGCGAACGCCAACCCGGCGTGGATGGACGGGTACCGGATGATGTGGGACGGCTTCGGCCGTTCGGTGAACACCTACTTCGTCTGGCTGGCCGAGCAGGTGGGCCAGGACAAGGTGGTCGAGATGGCGCAGCGGCTCGGCATCACGTTCCGCGCCGACACCGACGCCGCCTTCGCCAAGAACAACGCCGCGAACTGGGGATCGTTCACCCTCGGCGTGGCCGCCACCACCCCCCTGGACCTGGCCAACGCGTACGCCACGGTGGCCGCCGAGGGCACCTACTGCACGCCGGTGCCGGTGGTCTCGGTGACCGACGCGAAGGGCGCGAGGGTGCCGGTCGGCCAGCCGTCCTGCCGGAAGGTCCTCGACGCCGACGTGGCGCGCGCCGCGACCGACGCGGCCCGCTGCCCGGTGGGCCAGCAGTCGCCGTACGGGCAGTGCAACGGCGGCACCGCCACCGGTGTGAACGGCATCCTCGACGGCCGCCCGGTGGCGGGTAAGACGGGTAGCTCGGAGGAGAACGCCACCGAGACGTTCGTCGGCTTCACCCCGCAGGTGGCCGTCGCCGGCATCGCGGCGAACCCCGACGACCCGGCCGACTCGGTGGGTTCTGCGGTGCAGAGCAAGGTGATCGACGCGGTCGCCCGGGTCATCGCCACCGCCGTCAAGGGGCAGCCGGAGAAGGCGTTCGTCGCGCCCAGCAAGGAGCTGGCTGGCGATCCCCGCCGGCCGGTAGAGCGTCCCGCCGTCCCGGAGCGCCAGAGGCCCACCACCGAGGACCTCCTGTCCCCGCTGGAACGCTGGCTGAACCGCCGCGGTTAACCTCACCCCCACTCCCTGACCCCCGACCCCGCCCCGCCTGTCCCGCCGAGGCCAACCCCCACCCCTGCCCCGCCGATCATGGACTTGTGGTGCCCGTTATGCGGCAGCTCGCGGCTTCCATCCGCCACCACAACTCCATGATCGCCGGGGCCGGGGCCGGGGCCGGGGCCGGGGCCGGGGCCGGGGCCGGGGCCGGGGCCGGGGCCGGGGCCGGGGCCGGGGACCGGGTTGGGGTGGGGTGGGGTGGGGTGGGGTCAGGTTCAGCGGTTGCGGCGGCGGGGGCGGTAGCTGGCGATCGTCGCGGGGAGGCCGCGGCGGATGATGCCGGCCCAGTCGGTGTCGCCGCGCAGCACCGCCGCCGCGGTCTTGCGGGCCTGCTCGACGGTGAAGTGCGGCGGCAGCATCAGCTCGGCCGGGTCGACAAGCGCGTTGATGACCACCGGCCGGTCGGCGCTGAGCGCGCGCTCCCAGACGCCCGGTACCTGTTCCGGCGAGTCGACCAGCTCGCCGTGCAGCCCGAGCACCTCGGCCCACCGGTGGTAGCCGATGTCCGGGAGTTGCTGGCTGTCCGGGAACATCGGCGTCCCCTCGCTGGAGCGCTGCTCCCAGCTGACGAACGCCAGGTCCCGGTTGTTGAGCACCAGCACCACGAACCGCGGGTCGGCCCAGCCGCGCCAGTACTTCGCCACCGTGATCAGCTCGTTGACGCCGTTCATCTGCATGGCCCCGTCGCCGATCAACGCGACCAGCGGCCGGTCCGGGTGGGCGAACTTGGCGCTCAGCGCGTACGGCATGGCGCCACCCATGGACAGCAGCGTGCCGGAGAGGCTGGCCAGCATGCCGGGTCGGACCTGCACGTGCCGGGCGTACCAGGCGGTCGCGGTGCCGCAGTCCACGGCGAGCATCGCGTCGTCGGGGAGCCGGTCGCTGAGGGTGCTGAACAGTAGTTGCGGGTTGACCGGGTCGGCTGTCTGCTCGGCCAGTTCGCGCTGGGCGCGCCGCCACGCCGAGGTGGCCTCGGCGATCTCCGTCCGCCAGGCGGTCGGCTCGGGGCCGGGGCCCAGCTCGTCCAGCAGTGCCCGCAGGGTGGGGCGGGCGTCGCCGGTCAGGTTCACCTCGGTCGGGTAACGCAGCCCGAGCTGCGTGCCGTCCAGGTCGATCTGCACCGCGCGGGCCTGGCCGGGTGGTGGATAGAACTCCGAGTACGGCATGTTGCTGCCCACGATCAGCAGCCGGTCGCAGCCGCTCATGAGCTGCCAGCTCGGCCGGGTGCCGAGCAGCCCGATCGCGCCGGTCACCCACGGCTCGCGATGGTCGACGACGGTGAAGCCGAGCAGCGCGGTGGCCACCCCGGCGCCGAGCCGGTGGGCGATCTCGCGGACCTCGTCCTGCGCGCCGAGCGCACCCTGCCCGACCAGCATGGCCACCCGCTCGCCACCGCGCAGCACCTCGGCGGCGCGGCGCAGGTCCGCCGTCGGCGGGAGGGTCGGCGTGCTGCTCGGCACGTTGCTGGTGTGGTAGTAGCCGTGCGCGTGCGGCGGGTCGGGGATGGCCGGCTCGTCCTGGATGTCCGAGGGGAGCACCAGCGCGGTGACGGTACGCCGCGACAGCGCCGTGCGGCACGCGCGGTCGACCAGGTGGCGGACCTGCGCGGGGTGGTCGAGCTGGGCCAGGAACGCCGCCGCGACGTCCTTGTAGAGGGCGAGCAGGTCGACCTCCTGGTAGTAGCCACCGCCCTCGGCGGTGACCGCCGTGTGCCCGACCAGGGCGACCACCGGTTGGTGGTCGAGCTTGGCGTCGTACAGGCCGTTGAGCAGGTGGATGGCGCCCGGGCCGCTGGTGACCAGCGCGCAGCCGAGTGCGCCGCCGCCGTACTTGACGTGCGCGGACGCGGCGAAGCCGGCCGTCTCCTCGTGCCGTACCTGCACGAACTGGGCCCGCTCGTTGGTGCGTTGCAGGGCGGAGGTGAGGCCGTTGATGCCGTCGCCGGGATAGCCGAAGTACCGGCGTACGCCCCAACTGAACAGGCGGGAGACGATGTGGTCCGCGACGGTCGGACGCCGGGGGCAGGGTGCCCCCTTCGGCCGGTGTCGTGTGCTCTGCGCTCACCTGGCTGGTCCTTCCCGTCGAGTCCGGTAAGTCACCGGTCGTTCCCCTTCCCGACCGGACAAAACACCGCCGCTGGGCGGACGTCGGGGCGGCGGCAGGCCGTCCGGCAGAATCGTCGGGTGCCCGTCCACGAGATCACCGACCCCGACGACGACCGGATCGCCGACTACCGCGCGCTCACCGACGTCGAGCTGCGCACCCGCTGGGAGCCTCCGCACGGACTGTTCATCGCCGAAGGTGAGCTGGTGCTGCGCCGGGCGTTACGCGCCGGCTACCCGGCCCGGTCGTACCTGGTCGACGCCAAGCGCGTCGACCAGCTCGCCGACCTGGACACCGGTGACGCGCCCGTCTACGCCGCCACCCAGGACGTGCTGCAACGGGCCACCGGCTTCCACGTACACCGGGGGGTGCTGGCGTCGTTCCACCGCCGTTCGTTGCCGACGGCGGCCGAGGTGCTCGCCGCAGCGCGCCGCGTGGTGATTCTGGAGGACGTCAACAACCACACGAACCTCGGGGCGATCTTCCGGGGGGCCGCCGCGCTCGGCATCGACGCGGTGCTGCTGTCGCCGTCCTGCGCCGACCCGCTCTACCGGCGCAGCGTGCGGGTCAGCATGGGCGAGGTCTTCGCGCTGCCGTACGCCAAGCTCGACCGCTGGCCGGCTGGTCTCGACGAGGTACGCGAGGCGGGGTTCACCGTGCTCGCCATGACGCCGGCGCCGGATGCCGTACCGATGCAGCTGTTGACTCCGGCGCAGCGCGCGCGGACGGCGCTGCTGCTGGGCGCCGAGGGGCCCGGCCTGACGGCGTCGGCGCAGGCGGCCAGCGACGTGCGGGTGGTCCTCCCGATGCGGCGCGGAGTGGACTCGTTGAACGTCGCCGCCGCGGCGGCCGTGGCGTTCTGGGAACTGGGCCGCGGCGATCCGCTTGCATGACCATGCGTCTTGTTGAATAATCTTCCCCGTGTCCAAGGTTCTCACCTCCCTGCCCATCGGCGAACGTGTCGGCATCGCCTTCTCCGGCGGCCTCGACACCTCGGTCGCGGTCGCGTGGATGCGCGACAAGGGCGCCGTCCCCTGCGCGTACACCGCCGACATCGGCCAGTACGACGAGCCCGACATCGGCTCGGTCCCCGGCCGTGCGCTCAGCTACGGCGCCGAGGTCGCCCGACTTGTCGACTGCCGTGCCGCCCTGGTCGAGGAGGGCCTCGCCGCGCTGACCTGCGGCGCCTTCCACATCCGCTCGGGCGGGCGGGCGTACTTCAACACCACCCCGCTGGGCCGGGCCGTGACCGGCACCCTGCTGGTCCGCGCGATGATCGCCGACGACGTCCAGATCTGGGGCGACGGTTCGACCTTCAAGGGCAACGACATCGAGCGCTTCTACCGGTACGGCCTGCTGGCCAACCCGATGCTGCGCATCTACAAGCCGTGGCTCGACACCGACTTCGTCACCGAGCTGGGTGGCCGCAAGGAGATGTCGGAGTGGCTGCTGGAGCGCGGCCTGCCCTACCGGGACAGCACCGAGAAGGCGTACTCGACCGACGCCAACATCTGGGGCGCCACGCACGAGGCGAAGACCCTGGAGCATCTCGACACCGGCATCGAGACGGTCAGCCCGATCATGGGCGTCCGGTTCTGGGACCCGTCGGTGGAGATCCCCACCGAGGACGTCACGATCGGGTTCGACCAGGGCCGCCCGGTGACGATCAACGGCAAGGAGTTCGGCAGCGCCGTCGACCTGGTGCTGGAGGCCAACGCCATCGGTGGCCGGCACGGCCTGGGCATGTCCGACCAGATCGAGAACCGGATCATCGAGGCCAAGAGCCGGGGCATCTACGAGGCGCCCGGGATGGCGCTGCTGCACGCCGCGTACGAGCGGTTGGTCAACGCCATCCACAACGAGGACACCCTGGCGAACTACCACAGCGAGGGCCGCCGCCTCGGCCGCCTCATGTACGAGGGTCGTTGGCTGGACCCGCAGGCGCTGATGCTGCGCGAGTCGTTGCAGCGCTGGGTCGGTACGGCGGTCACCGGTGAGGTGACGTTGCGGCTGCGCCGGGGCGAGGACTACTCGATCCTCGACACCACCGGCCCCGCGTTCAGCTACCACCCGGACAAGCTGTCGATGGAGCGCACCGAGGACTCGGCGTTCGGCCCGTCGGACCGGATCGGCCAGCTCACCATGCGCAACCTCGACATCGCCGACTCGCGGGCCAAGCTGGAGCAGTACGCGTCCCTCGGCATGGTCGGCGGCGCGCCCTCCGAGCGGATGATCGGTGCCGCGCAGGCGGCCTCCACCGGGCTGATCGGCGCGATGCCGGAGGGCGGGGCGGAAGCCATCGCCTCCCGGGGTGTCGCCACCGCCGAGGACGAGGCGCTCGACCGCGCGGCGATGGAGTTCGGCGTCGACTGACTGACCGGTACCCGGCAGGTCGGGGTCCGGGGTCCGGGGTCCGGGGTCACGGACGGTAGCGTGTCGGCCGTGTTCCCTACCGTCCGTGAGGTCCTGGCCCTGGACCCCGTCCGCCATGGCGCTCCGCGCGTGGTGGCCGGGGACGCCGGGCTGGACCGGCCGGTCCGCTGGGTGCACGTCGCCGAGGTACCCGACATCGCCACCCTGCTCGGCGGCGGCGAGCTGGTGCTCACCACCGGAATCGGGCTGCCGGCCGACGACGCGGGACTGCGCGCGTTCATCGGCGACCTCGCCGACGTCGGCGTCTCCGGGCTCGTCGTCGAGCTGGGCCGCCGCTACGTCAGCGGCGTACCCCGCGTGATGGCCGCCGCCGCCGAGCGGCGCGGCCTGCCCCTGGTCGAGCTGCGCCGGGCCACCCCGTTCGTGCGGATCACCGAGGCGGTGCACGCGCTGATCGTCGACGCGCAGCTCACCGAGCTGCGGGCCGCCGAGGAGATCCACCAGCGGTTCACCGACCTCTCCGTCGAGGGCGCCGACGCGGCCGAGGTGATCCGGCAGGCCGCCGAGCTGTCCGGTTGCCCTGTCGTGTTGGAGAACCTGTCCCGGCAGGTCCTCGGGTACGACCCGGCGGGGGAGAGCGCCGAGCTGCTGCTGGATGGCTGGGAGCAGCACTCCCGGCGGATTCGGCCAGCCGGGCGCACCGCGTACGACCCGGACAGCGGCTGGCTGGTGACCGTCGTCGGCGCCCGGGGCCAGGACTGGGGACGGCTGCTGCTGCGCTGGCCCGCCAGCGGGGAGGTGCCTATGCCCACCGCCCGCGCCGGCGAGCCGACCGCCGCGCCGCCCACCCGGCTGAGCATCCTCATTGAGCGGGCCGCGTCCACCCTCGCGCTGGGCCGGTTGATCCGCCGCGACGCCGAGGGGTTGGAGCGGCAGCTCCATCGCACCCTGCTCACCGCCCTGCTCGACCACTCGCGGCCGGTCGACGAGGTGGCGCTGCGCGCCAAGGCGCTCGGTGTAGGGCTCGACCGCCGGCACCTCGTCGGCGTGCTGGTGCGCCACCGGGCCGACGACCCCGTCGGAGAGGGCGGCCCCGAGGCCGGTCAGGCCCGCCTACGGGACCTGTCCGAGGCCGTCGGCCAGGCGCTGCGGGAGGCCAAACTGACCGCGCTGGCCAGCGCGGTCGACGACAACTCGGTGGGCGCGCTGCTGGCCCTGACCGACCCGGCCACCGAGGACCGTGCGCTGTCCGCGTTCGCGGACGCCCTTCGTCGGGTACGCCTCGACGCCGCCACCGGTCGGGTCACCTCCGGCGCCGATCCGTTCCGGTCGGTACGGGGGGCTGATCGGTCCCGGCCGGCGTCCGGCACCTCCCGGGGCGTCGGTGGGGTCGACCCACTGCGGGGCGGCGTCGGTGGCGCGTCGGGCGGGCTGATCGTGGCCGCCGGCTCCGGGGTGAGCACCCTGCGTGAGGCCCGGCAGTCGCTCGTCGAGGCCCGGCAGATCGCCGAGGCCGCCCGCCGGGACCGGCGTGACCTGCCCGTCTTCCGGCTGCCGCACGTGGGTCTGGCCGGGCTGCTGTACCTGTTGCGCGACGAGCCCCGACTGCAGACCTTCGTCGAGCGCGAACTCGGCCCACTCCTGGAGTACGACGCCCAGCACCCCCGGGAACGGCTGCTCGACACCCTGCGCGCGTACCTGGGGCAGGGGCGCAACAAGTCCGCCGGCGCCGCCGCGGCACATCTGTCCCGACCGGCCTTCTACGAACGTCTGGCCCGGATAGCCCGCATCCTCGACGTGGACCTCGACTCGGTAGAGGCAAGCCTCTCCCTACACGTGGCCCTCCTGGCCCTGGAAGCAGTCCGAACCCCCTGACCCTCAACCCCGGGGCGCCTCTCCTCACCCCTGTTGATCAAGAAGTTTGCGTCAAAAATGCCGTCTTCCGTGACGCGAACCTCTTGATCACCGGACGAAGGGGACCAGGGGTCGGTGAGAGGCCGGGGTGGGTGGGTTAGGAGAGGGAGGTTAGGGCTTTTGCGTAGGTTTCGGGGATGTGGTTGGGGCCGCCGGGGGTGAAGACGTCCGTCGACGCCACCGCGGACCACGCTGTCGCGGGGACGGCGTCGACCAGGGCTTTGATCACCGGGGCGTCGCGCCACTGGTCCTGCTCGGCGAGCAGGCCGAGGGCCACCACCGACTCCTCGACCTCGCCCACGCACTCGAACGGCTTGTGCCCGTCCACGCCCAGCAGCTCCCGGTAGCCGGGGATCTGCTCCGGGTCGGCGAGCATGTCCCCGCCGAAGATGTGCGTGACCCGCTCCCGGGGCATGAACGGCGCCATGGCCAGGAAGACGAACCGGCACTTCGGGCAGTTCCGGCACCAGCGCTCGGAGGCGTCCCGCAGCTTGAAGGCGGCGTTGCAGCTCGTCACCACGTCGTCGTACCGGGTGAACTCGGCGAACAGCCGGGCGATGTGCAGCTCGGACAGCGAACGCAGCAGGGAGAAGTACGGCTCGGTCAGCCCGGCGTGCTCGGCCAGCGCGCCCCGCAGCAGCCCCTCGGCCTCGACGCCCTTGGACCACTGGTGGTTGATCTCGTGACCGTTCCAGATCAGGTTCGGGTCGGAGGCCGAGCGCTCGTTGGACATCACCACCGGGCCCAGCCCGTGCAGTACGGCGGTGGCGACCGCGATCAGGGAGTTGATGGCGGTGACCGGGATGTGGCCGTTCAGCGCGCCGGCGGCATTCAGGTCGAACAGCACCGGGTCGATCCGCCGGCGGGCAGCGAGGGGGGTCAGCCCGGACGCCTCGTGCACCGCGACGATCACGTGGTTCGGGTTCACCGAGAACGGCACCGGGCCCAGCTCGGCGCGCCGCAGCGCCTCCAGGCTCACGATCGAGTCCTTACCGCCGCCGACCGCCGAGAGCGGGCGACGGTCGGAGTTGTCGTACACCCGGGGGGTCTCCGGCGTGCCGGCCGGCGCCTCCGGACGCAGTTCCAGCACGTGCGGCAGCTCGTTGCGGTACGCGTACTCGGCGAGGCCCTTGGTGTAGACGGCCGTGACGTAGTCGACGGTGGCCGCGCCCAGCGGCGCCGGCAGCACCAGCCGGGGCGGCGCGGCGGTCTTGTAGTAGCTGACCCCGGCGACCAGGTGCAGCACCTCCAGCACCCGGTTGAGCGTGGCCACCGTCTCGTCGGACGGCGGCGCCGCCGGCAGGGGAAGCGTGATCACCTCGGTGAACCGCTGCTCACCGGTCGGGCCGGTCAGCGCGTAGTCGAACAACACCTCGCCGGTGGCGAAGTCGATCGAGTAGGACGGGAAGGTGAAGGCGTCCATCCGCCGGAGCTGCTCGTTGGGCACACGCCATACTAGGCCCTGGTTCGTCCGGCCGTGTCCGGACCGGGCCCGCCCTGCCGCCGCCGCGACCCCCGAGGAGAGCCCCGTGCGCCTGTCTGACCTGCGCGGACGTACCGTCGCCGTCTGGGGCACCGGCCGGGAGGGCCGGGCTGCTGTGACCGCCATCGCCGCGCACGGCCCCGCCGAACTGGTCGCGGTCGACGACAGCGCCAACTTCCTGTCGCTGCCGTGGGACGGCCCGCTGGCCGAGGCTGCGCCGCTGGTGACCGGCGAGGCGGGATTCGCCCGGTTGGCCGCCGCCGACGTGGTGGTCCGCTCGCCCGGTGTGCCGCAGACCCACCCGTGGCTGGTCGAGCTGCGGCGACGTGGGGTCATGGTGACCCAGGGCACCGCCCTGTGGATGGCCGACCACGCCGCGCGCACCGTCGGGGTCACCGGGAGCAAGGGCAAGAGCACCACGTCCAGCCTGATCAGCCACCTGCTCACCGCGATGGGCCGACCGAACGTCTTCGGCGGCAACATCGGAGTGCCCACGCTCGACCTCCCCGAGGCCGAGCTGTACGTGTTGGAGTTGTCCAGCTACCAGTGCAGCGACCTCGCCGACTCGCCCCGGGTTGCCGTGGTCACCGCGCTCTTCCCCGAGCACCTGGACGCGCACGGCGGGGAGCGGGAGTACTACCGCGACAAGCTCAACCTGCTGGCCCACGAGCCGCAGACGACCGTGGTCAACGGCACCGACCCGCGGCTCGCCGCCGAGCTGGGTGACCTGCCCGCGGTGCGGGCCGGCCGTCCCGACACCACCCACGTCGCCGGCGGTGCCGACGGCACCCCCTGGTTCCACCTCGGTGACCAGCCGCTCTTCCCGCGTGCCGTGCTGCCGCTGGTCGGCCGGCACAACGAGGGCAACCTGTGCGTCGCGCTCGCCGTCCTCGACGCGCTCGGCGTCGACGTGGTGGCCGCCAAGGACCACCTCGCCATCGCCGTCGCCGAGTTCCAGGGGCTCGCCCATCGGCTCACCGAGATCACCGACCCGTCCGGGTTGACCTTCGTCGACGACACGCTGGCCACCAGCCCGTACGCGGCCATGCACGCCATCGACGCGTACGACGGACGGCCGTTGACGGTGATCGTCGGCGGCAACGACCGGGGGCTGGACTACACGCCGTTGGCCGAGCACCTGGCCGAGCGGGAGTTGACCGTCATCGGGATTCCGGACAGCGGGGCCCGGATCGTCGAGGCGCTCGACGGCCTGCCGAAGGTACGGACCGAACTGGTCGACGACCTGGTGGCGGCGGTACGGCTGTCCCGGGAGGTCACCCCGGCCGGCGGTGTGGTGCTGCTGTCCCCGGCCGCACCGAGCTACGGCCGCTTCCGGAACTTCGAGCACCGCTCCGAAGTCTTCGCCCAGGCCGTCCGCCAGACCGCCACCGCCGGCTGAGCCCCGCGCCGCGCCACCGCCGGCTGAGCCCGGCTCAGCCTAGGCTCTCGTGCAGGGCGCGCATCGAGCGGATCGCCGAGCGGATCTCCTGGAGGTAGCGGCCCGGTGTGAGGGTCTGCTCGGGCAGGACCGCCACGTCGGCGACCGCCGGGTCCACCCCGACCGTGTCGATGTCGCAGCCGTAGGGCAGCGCCAGGGTGCGCAGCGCGTCGCAGTGCTGAAACGGCACGTAGATCGGCGCGGTGGCCGTCAGCACCTCGTCGCCCGGCGCGAGCCGGACGTGCCCGGCCCAGAACCGCTGGGTGTCGGCGGTGTGCGCCCGTCGTCGCTCCGGTTCGCTGGACGGCGCGGCCAGCACCCGTACCGGTGGCAGGCCCGCCGGCCGGTAGGTCCGCGACGACCAGGAGTGGTGCGGGTGGCCGGCGTCGACACCGGCCCGCTCCGCCTGCGGGGCCACGCCGAACACCCGCCGGACGGCGGTGTCCAGCACGTCGACCTCGGTCTCGTCGGCCGGCAGGCCGGCATCGGCGAGGGCGGCCCGTTCCCACTCGGAGAGCGGGCGGAAGCTGCCCAGCACGGCGACCTCGCCCCGCACCGTCAGGCCGGCGCGCAGCAGGTACGCCGCGTACCCGACGCGCCGCACGCAGGCGTGCGCGAGGCCGCCGAGCACGACCAGATGGGCGTACGCGGACCGGGCCGGCGGCACCGGGTGGACGAGCCCGAGCGCGGCGGCCGTGTCGAGGACCAGCGTCGCGGTGGCCGGGTCGAGGTCCGGCTCGCGCGCGTCGGGTCGCTCCCGACCGCTCCGGAAGTCCCAGTGGCGGGCGGAGAAGTCGTCCAGGAACCGCAGGACCTCGGCGAGGTCGCCAGCGGGCCAGTCACCGCCGAAGTGCCGTACCAGGTCGCGGAGCGCGGTGGAGCAGACCCAGGCCTCGACGTCCGGCGCGATCCGCTCGGCGGCCGTACCTGTCTGCGCTTCCTGCACCTGCCGGATGCTACCGGTCCGCTGTTGTAGCCGGTGTTTACGCTGGCGGCAGCGGCTGATGGGGGGCTTCGACGACCCGTGACGGTGCGCGTCGGCGGGGATCGGGCGGCCCCTCGGGCTTCCTCCGGCTGGTGGCGCACACCGACCCGGCGGCGCTGGTCGGCATCACACTGTCGATCACCCTCAGCGTCCTGCTCGACCTCAGCCGGGTCTTCGTCTACGCCACGTTGACCGACGAGCTGTCCGACCTGGTCGGTCGGCAACGCGCGGCGGGGGTCCGGGTGGGCCTGCTGCCCTTCGGCGCGGTGGGTCCGCACCTCCTCGCCAATCTGACGCTCTGGGACTCGTCGAGCTGCTGGGAGGCCCGGATGGCCGCCCACGGTGAGATCGGCGAGAACCAGTTCTCGGTCAACCGCACGGACGTCGAGCGTCTCACCCGCGTGTTCGACGCCTGCGTGAGCGCGGCGACCTTCGAGGACACGACGCCGGCCCCATGACGTGGAGCGCGGTCCTGCTGGTGACGGCCGTGGTCTGGGCGGTCACCCACCAGCGGCTGCGCTGGCCCGTTCTGCTCGCCGACGGCGCGGGGATCGCCGTGTACGTGGCGCTGAGCGCCGGCCTGGTGGCCGTCGACATCCCCCGTTCGAGGCGGCCCTCGGCGGCACGGTCGTGCTCTGGCTGGCGGCCATGGTCCTGCCTGAGCACGAAGCGGATGACGTTCGTGATCGGCGCGGACCGGCGGGGCCGGGCTGTCCGAGTTCAGCGGGCATTTCGCCCGCAACAGCCTGGCGCTCGTCGGCTTTCTCACCGCGTACCACTACGTCCAGGACGTCTCGTCGGCCGGCGCGCTGGGGGCGGGCTGGGTCTCCTTCGTGGTGGTCGCCACCGCCCTGCACCTGCCGCTGCGTCCGCGCGGGTCCTGACCCGGGCACGGGCCAGCCCGGACGGCCGACCCGCCCGAGGGTGGACGCACCTGTTGCACGCCCACGGCGAGGACGGGGTGCGGTTCTTCACGCGGGGCAAGGTCGTCACCAACCGGTGGCTGGACCCACGCCACGGTGGCGTCAACCTCGGATTCCCCACCCAGACCTGACCGGCCCGGCGTCGAGAACGGTGCGACTGCGCCCGACCGCGCTACGTCGCTGCAAGATCCGCACAACTTCGGTGAAACTGTTGCCTCGGCGCGCCTTGAGGCAGCAGTTTCACCGAAAGTGCGCGGATCTTGAGTCGCGTGGCGGCGGTCAGGCGGGTAAGGGCCCACTGGGGAAGAGGAGGGTGTGCAGGGCTGCCGGGTCGGTGAGCTCGGGTAGCTCGCGGGCGGCGAGCCAGGCGGCCGCGGCGGCACCGTCGCCGGCGGTGCGCAGGGGCGCCGACGGCCAGCGCTGACCGATCTCGGCGCGGACGGCGCGGGCGAGCGGGGTGTCCGCGATGAGCAGTCCGCCGCCGAGCACGACCGGCGTCGTCGACTCCGCGGGGCGGATCCGGGTGACGCTCTCGGCCAGGTGGGCGGCGGCCTCGGCGATCAGGGCGGTGGCGACCGGTTCGCCGTCGGTCGCGGCGGTGACGACCAGGGGCGCCAGTCGGGCGAGGTCGATCGGCGGCCGGCGGGTGACCGCCTGGATCGTGGCGTCGACGGTGTCGCGGGGACGTGGGGCGACGTCCGCGCTGCCCACCAGTTCGGTGAGCAACGCCGCGCCCAGGGGGCCCGGCGCGTGAGCGGCGTCCAGGTCGGCGAGGAGCCGGCGGACCGCTTCGCGGCCGAGCCAGAAGCCCGATCCGGCGTCGCCGAGCAGCCAGCCGTGTCCGTCGGCGACGCGGTCCAGGCGCAGGTCGACGACCTGCGCGGTGATCGCGCCGGTGCCGGCGATGAGGATCGTCCCGTCGGGCTCGGAGGTGCCGGAGGCGTAGGCGACGAGGGCGTCGCCGTGCACGGCGTACGGGCAGCGCAGGCCGGCGTCGTGCCAGGCCCGGTCGAAGGCGGCGCGCCCGGCGGGGTCGGCGAGGAGTCGGGGTGCGCCGGCCAGCCCGATGGTGCCGGCGGCCACTCGGGTCGGGTCGACGTCGGTGAGCGCGCCGCGCAGCGCGGTCAGCACCTCGGTGGCGGCCCGTTCGGCGCCGTGGCTGGTGGGGTTGCCGCCGCCGGCCTTGCCGGTGCCGAGGCGTTCGCCGGCGAGGGTCAGGGCGGTCGCCCGGGTGGACGTACCCCCGACGTCGAGACCGACCACGACGGTGTCGGGCATCGGCACGAGCCTCCTTGCTCTGCGCGGTCATGGGCCTGTTCATGCTGGTCGGCACCGCCGTCCAAGGCAACTCCGAGAGGCCCCGGAGGGCTGTGCGGCAGGTAACAGTTTGAAAACTTCGCCCACAGTCTTGACACGGAGGGGCGTTCAGTAAGAACTTTTACCACTAACAGTTAACAGTCTTATCGGAAAGGTGAGGCGTCCCATGGTTGATCACGAGGTGGACACCGCCGCGGGGACCGCGGTGGTCGACGCCCACGCGATCGACCGAAGGAGCGCCGCCTCCGACGGGGTGCTGGCGCGGGTGCGCAACGGGCTCGCCGAGCTGACCGGCGCGCTGCGTCGGGTCGCCGAGCACGTGCTCAGCGACCCGGAGGCCGCGGCGCGCGCGACGATCGTGGAGCTTGCCGAGCGCAGCGGCACCTCGCCGGCCACCATCACCCGCTTCTGCCGGGCCATGGGGTTCGAGGGGTACGCCGACCTGCGCCTCGGGATCGCCGCCGAGACCGGCCGGGCCCGCTCCGCCGGCTGGACCGTCGACATCGGACGCGAGATCCAGCCGAACGACCCCCTCGCCCGGGTCCTCGACCAGATCATGGCCGCCGACACCCGCGCCATGCACGACACCGCCGCGCTGCTCGACCTCGGCGAGGTGGAGCGTGCCGCGGTGGCCATCGCCGGCGCCAGCCGGGTGAACATCTTCGGGGCCAGCGGCAGCGCGCTGGTGGGCGAGGAGATGCAGTTCAGCCTGCACCGCATCGGGGTGGCCGCCTGGGCCTGGAGCGACGTACACGAGGGGCTGGCCAGTGCCGCGCTGCTCGGCGTCGGCGACGTCGCGCTCGGCATCTCGCACACCGGCCAGACCCGGGAGACCATCGAGATGCTCGCCGAGGCGGGCAGCCGGGGCGCCACGACCGTCGCCCTCACCGGCTTTCCCCGCTCACCGCTGGCCGAGCTGGCGGACATCGTGCTGCTCACGGCCAGCCAGGCGACCACCTTCCGGCCGGACGCGCTCTCCGCCCGCCACCCGCAACTGGTGGTGCTCGACCTGCTCTACATCGCCGTCGCCCAGCGCACCCACGACCGCGCCCACGCGGCCTTCCGGCGTACCGCGCAGGCTGTCGACGGGCACAAGGCCGCCAAGGGGGTCCTCCCATGATCAGTGCACAGGGGTACGCGGACGCCGTCCGCCCGGTGCTCGACCGCCTGCTCGACTCGGAGGCCGACGGGATCACCCGGGCCGCCGACCTGATCGCCAACAGCCTGCGGGCGGGCGGCGTGCTCCAGGCGTTCGGGGCCGGGCACTCCGAGGCGTTCGCCGCCGAGCTGGTCGCCCGTGCCGGTGGGCTGGTCCCCACGAACCGGCTCTCGGTACGGGACCTGGTGGTGCACGGCGACGCCCCGCGCGACGTGCTCGCCGATCCGAAGCTGGAACGTGATCCCTCCATCGCCCACCAGATCTACGCGCTCGCGGCGCCCCAGCCGCGCGACGTGTTCGTGGTGGCATCCCAGTCCGGCATCAACGGCTCGGTGGTCGAGCTGGCGGCGCTGGTCACCGAACGCGGTCACCCGTTGATCGCGGTCACCTCGGTCGAGCACACCGCACGGGTGGCGCCACGGCACCCGTCCGGGCAACGGCTCGCCGACCTTGCCGACGTCGTGCTGGACAACGGCGCGCCGTACGGTGACGCACTGCTGCCGCTCGAGGGCGGCGGCGCGGTCTGTGCGGTCTCCTCGGTCACCACGGCGCTGCTGGCGCAGTTGCTGACCGCTGAGGTCGTACGACGGTTCCACCAGGCCGGAGAGGTGCCCCCTATTTACCTCTCCGCCAACGTCCCCGGCGGGGACGAGCACAACATCGCCCTCGAGTCGCGGTACGCCGGGCGTCTCCGGCGTACCGCCTGACCCGAATTCCACAAGGAGAGACGACGATGTCGATTACCCCCGAGCACCCGGCCACGCTCGACCGTCGCACGGTGCTGCGTCGCGCCGCCGCCGTGGGCATGCTCGCCACTCCGGCCATCGGCCTGCTCAGCGCCTGCGCGACGAGCAGCGGCGGCGACAAGGACAACGAGAAGGCCGCAGAAGGCACCAAGAGCGAGAAGAACCCGCTGGGCGTCAAGGAGGACGCTCCGATCGAGGTGATCATCTTCAACGGTGGCTACGGCGAGAAGTACGCGACCGACGTGCACGAGCCGCTGTACAAGAAGGCGTTCCCCAAGGCGGAGATCAAGCACCAGTCCACGCAGGCCGTCTCCACGGTGCTCCAGCCGCGGTTCGCGTCCGGCAACCCGCCGGAGTTCGTGAACAACTCGGGCGAGAAGCTGATCGACTTCGGCTCGCTTGTCGCCGACGGTCAGCTCCGGGACCTCACCGAGCTGTGGGACGCCCCGTCGGTCGACGACCCGGCCAAGAAGGTCCGCGACACCGTGGTGCCGGGCACCGTCGAGGCAGGCTCGTTCAACGGCAAGCCGTACGTGCTGTACTACGTCTCCACCGTCTTCGGCATCTGGTACTCCGGCAAGCTGTTCAAGGACAACGGCTGGGCCCCCGCGAAGACCTGGGACGACTTCATCAAGCTGCTCACCGCCATCAAGGCCAAGGGCATCACCCCGTACGGGTACGCGGGCGCGAACGCGGCCTACTACCAGTGGAACGTGATCCTCACCCAGGCTGCCAAGATCGGCGGCGTCGACGTGCTGAAGAACATCGACAACCTGGAGGACGGCGCCTGGAAGCAGGACGCGGTCAAGCAGGCCGCCGCGGCGTGGGCCGAGGTCGGGGCGAAGTTCAGCGACAAGAGCTTCGAGGGGCTCAAGCACACCGATGTGCAGCTGCGGCAGAACCAGTACAAGGTGGCCCTGTACCCCAGCGGTGACTGGCTGGAGGGCGAGCAGAAGCAGGACACCCCGGCCGGCTTCGACTACCAGCTCATGCCGGTGCCGAGCCTCACCGCGTCGGACAAGCTGCCGGCCACCGCACTGCGGGCCACCGCGGGCGAGGGCTACTTCGTCTCGGCCAAGAGCAAGAACCCCAAGGGCGGTCTGGAGTACATGCGCCAGATGCTGTCCACGGCGGGCGCGAAGGGCTTCACCGAGGTCGTCAAGGCCCCGACCGTGGTCACCGCCGGCTCGGAGGGCTTCGCCTTCCCGCCCGGTGTGGCCAGCTCGCAGGCCGCGCTCAAGGCGGCCGGTCAGGACGTGTTCAACCTGTACTTCGACGGCTGGTACAAGGAGCTCGACACGGAGGCGCGCAGCGCCACCAACGAGCTGATGTTCGGCCGGATCAACGCGGACGCCTTCGTGGAGCGGATCCAGAAGCGCGCCGACGCGATCAAGAAGGACAGCTCGGTCGCCAAGTTCAAGCGCTGATCGATCGGAGCTAGGGTCATGCGGCACGGCAAGTATCCATTCGTGATCGGGTTCCTGTCCGCCCCGGTCGCGCTGTACGTGACATTCGTGATCTGGCCGTACGCGCAGGCGTTCCAGATCTCGATGACCAACTGGCGAGGGCTATCCGCCCCGCAGTGGGTGGGCTTCGACAACTACCGGAAGCTGCTCGACGACGGCGCCTTCTGGAAGGCGGTCCAGCACCACGGCGTACTGCTGCTTGCCCTGCCGCTGATCACCATCGCCATCGCGCTGTTCTTTGCCTTCCTGCTCAACGTGGGCGGCAAGAGCAGCGGTGGTCAACGCCAGGGGGTCTGGGGGGCGAAGTTCTACCGGGTGGTGTTCTTCTTCCCCCAGGTCCTGGCGGTGGCGATCATCGCGGTGCTGTTCCAGATGGTCTACCGGCCGAACGAGTCCGGCCTGATCAACGGTGTGCTGATGAAGTTCGGTTTGGAGCCGATCCTCTTCCTCGTCAAGCCGAACCTGGCCCTCTGGTCGATCCTCGCGGTGCTGGTCTGGCAGGCCGTCGGCTTCTACGTGGTGCTCTTCTCGGCCGGGATGGCCTCCATCCCCGGCGAGATCTACGAGGCCGCGGAGATGGACGGGGCGAGCAGGGTGACCCTGTTCTTCCGGGTGACCCTGCCGCTGCTCTGGGACACCCTCCAGGTCGCGTGGGTCTACCTGGGCATCGCCGCGTTCGACGCGTTCGCCATCGTGGCCGTGCTCTCGGTGGACGGCGGCGGCCCGGACGGCGCCACCACCGTCCTGGCCATGGAGATCTACCGCAACGCGTTCGTCTACTCGAAGTACGGCTACGCCTCAGCGATGGGCGTGGCGCTGTTCTTCCTCACCCTCACGTTCGCGGCGCTGACGCTGCGGCTCACCAAGCGGGAAAGCGTGGAGTACTGATGACCCCGCAGTCGACGCTGCCGCCGACGCCGGCGGCGCTACCGCCGAAGACCGGCGAGAAGTCCGCGACCGGCGGTCGGCGCGGCAAGGGCACCCGCTCGGAGGTACGGCTCTTCGCCAGCCTCGGGCACGTCGCCCTCGCCGTGTGGGCGGTGATCGTGATCGTCCCGATCCTGTGGACGTTCCTCGCCGCGTTCAAGAACACCAGCGAGATCTTCAGCAGCCCGTGGACGCTCCCGGCGGAGCTGCGCTGGGAGAACTTCGGCCGGGCGTGGACCAAGGCGAACGTCGGCCGGTACTTCCTCAACAGCGTCTTCGTGGTCGCGTGCAGCACCTTCGGCACCATGCTGCTCGGCTCGATGGCCGCGTACGTGCTGGCCCGGTACAAGTTCTGGGGCAACCGGGCGATCTACTACCTGTTCGTCTCGGGGCTGGCGTTCCCGGTGTTCCTGGCCCTGGTGCCGCTGTTCTTCGTGGTGAAGCAGCTGGGCATGCTGGACACCTACCAGGGCGTGATCCTGGTCTACATCGCCTACTCGCTGCCGTTCACGATCTTCTTCCTGGCCGCGTTCTTCAAGACGCTGCCGTCCTCGGTCGCCGAGGCGGGGATGATCGACGGCTGCGGGCACACCCGGCTCTTCTTCCAGGTCATGATGCCGATGGCGAAGCCGGGCCTGATCAGCGTGGCGATCTTCAACATCATCGGGCAGTGGGCGCAGTACCAGCTCCCGTTGGTGCTGCTCTCCAACGCCAAGGACAAGTGGGTGCTCACCCAGGGCATCGCCGACATCTCGGTCAACGCCGGCTACGAGGCCGACTGGTCCGGGCTGTTCGCCGCGCTGACCATCGCCATCCTCCCGATGATCATCGTGTACGCGGTCTTCCAGCGTCAGATCCAGGCCGGCCTGACCTCCGGCGCGGTGAAATAACGCCGGTCACCGGCCGTCGGCGTGGGCGTGCCACGAGCGCCAGAGCGCGGCGTACGCCCCGCCGGCCGTCACCAGCTCGTCGTGGCTGCCGATCTCGGTTATCCGGCCGTCCGCCAGGACGGCTACCCGGTCGGCGTCGTGCGCGGTGTTCAGCCGGTGCGCGATGGCGATGACGGTCCGGCCGACGAGCACGGCCGCGAGGGCCCGCTCGGTCCGCCGGGCGGTGCTCGGGTCGAGCGCCGCGGTCGCCTCGTCCAGGATCAGCGTGTGCGGGTCGGCGAGCACCAACCGGGCCAGCGCCAACTGCTGGGCCTCCGCCGCGCCGAGTTGCCGGGCGCCGTCGCCGAGCGCGGTGTCCAGACCGTCGGGTAGTTCGTCGAACCAGTCCGCGCCGACCGTGGCCAGCGCGGCGCGCATCTGCTCGTCGGTGGCGTCCGGGGCGGCGAACGCCAGGTTGTCCCGGACCGAGCCGATGAAGACGTGATGCTCCTGGGTGACCAGGGCGATCCGCCGTCGTCGTTCGGCCGGGTCCAGGTCGGTGACGGCGCAGCCGCCGATGGTGACGACGCCCTGCCGTGGCGCGTCGATCCCGGCGAGCAGTCGGGCCAGTGTCGACTTGCCCGCGCCCGACGGGCCGACGACGGCCAGCCGTTCCCCGGGCCGCACCTCCAGGTCGATGCCGTGCAGCACGTCGTGCCCGTCGGCGTACGAGAAACGCGCCTCGCGGACGACGAGCCGCTCGCCCCGCGAGGTGGCCGTGGCGCCGGGCGGCTCGGGCGGGACCAGGCCGACGCCGAGCACCCGGGCGTACGACGCGAAGCCACGCTGCGCCTGCTCGGTCCACTGCAACAGCCGGTCCATCGGATCGATGGCCTGTTGCAGGTAGAGCGCGGCGGCGACGACCGATCCGAGCGGCACCCGATCGGCGGAGAGGAGATAGCCGCCGACGAGCAGGACCAGGGCGATCGGCAGCGGATAGCTGGCCTCGACGACGGAGAAGAACACCGTACGCAGTGCGAGCGTCGCCCGCCGGGCCTGCCACAGACGTGTGACGCGGGTGGTGCCGTGCCGGATGCGGTCGTCGGCCAGCCGCAGCGCCTCCACGGTGCGGGCGCCCTCGGCGGTGGTGGTCAACGCCTCGGTCAACTCGGCCGCCTCGGCGCCCTCGGCGAGGTACGCGGAGCCGGCGCGCCGCAGGTACCAGCGGGTCGCCGTCACGATCGACGGCAGCCCGGCCAGCGCCGCGAGCCCCAGCAGGGGGTGCAGCAGGAACACCGCGCCGAACAGCAACGTCAACTGCACCGAGGCGATGACGATGGTGGGCGCCACGTCCCGGACCGTGGTCCCGACCGTCGCCACGTCCACCGAACTGCGGGTCGCCAGATCCCCGGCCCCGGTGCGCTCCACGACCGAGACCGGCAGTCCGAGCGTCCGGTCGACGAACTGCTCGCGCAGCTCGGCGACGGCGCGTTCGCCGAAGCGGTGACCGGCGTACTGGGCGTACCGGGCGAGCAGTGCGCTCACCACGACGCAGCCGGCGATCGCCAGGGCCAGCCGGTCCACGGTCGCCACGCCCGAGCCCGCCGTGACCCGGTCCACGATGGTGCCCAGCAGCCACGGCGGGGCCAGCCCCGCGAGCGCAGCGGCGCTGTGCAGCGCCAGCACGACGCCGACCGCTCGGCGATGCCTGCTGATCATGTCCCGCAGGGCGCGGCGTACGGCGCCGCGGTCCGCGACCGGAAGCCGGGTCACCGGTACGCCTCCCCGGCGTCGGCGTGTTGCTCGTCGTCGCTGCCGCGGGCCACCAGGTGCCGGTAGCTCGGGACGTATTCGAGCAGGCCGTCGTGGGTGCCGGTGGCCGTGATCCGGCCCCCACTCAGGTGCGCGACCTCGTCGGCGCGGCCGAGCAGCAGCGGCGACGTGGCGAGCAGCACCGTGGTCCGCCCGGCCCGCGCCGCCCGTAGCCGCTCGGCGATCCGCGCCTCGGTGTGCGCGTCCACGGCCGAGGTGGGGTCGACGAGGATCAGCACCTCCGGCTCGGCGAGCAGCGCCCGGGCCAGGCGTACCCGCTGGCGTTGACCGCCGGAGAGCGTCCGGGCCCGGGCGTCCAGCGGGGTGTCCAGCCCGGCCGGCAGGGCGTCGACGATGTCGTCGGCCGACGCGGTCCGCAGGGCGGCGCGGACCTGGTGGTCGTCGGTCCCCGGGCTCAGCACGTCACGCAGCGTCCCGGCGAAGAGGTACGAGTCGTGGTCGGCGACCAGAATCCGGGCGCGGACCTCGTCCAGGGCGACAGCGGTCAGCGGTACGCCGCCCCAGGTGGCGTCGCTGACGACGTACCGGCCGAGCCGGTCGGCCAGCGCCACGGCCTCCGCCGGGTCGTCGGCGGCGACCGCGGTCAGCCGACCGGCGCGTACGGTCAGCCCGCTCAGGGGGTCGTGCAGGTCGGCGGGGCCGGTCGGCGCGGCCACGGCGTGCGGGTCGCGCGCGCCGGGGACGCCGGCCGGCCACCGGCGGCCCGGCCCGCCGACGTCGTCCGGGTCGAGCCGGAGCAGGCCGGCGATCCGACGGGCGGCGACCCGACCCCGGATGAGCTGGTGACCACCCTCCAGCAGGAACCAGACCGGCACGATCAGGGTCGCCACGTAGCCGTAGACGGCGACGAGTTCGCCGATGGTGACGTCGCCGGTCACCGCCATCCGGGCGGTCAACCACACCACCGCCGCCAGGAACAGGCCGGGGATGGCCACCGTCGCCGCGTCGATCCAGCTGACGACGGCGCCGACGCGGTAGCCCTCGGCGCGCAGGTTCTGCGATCGGCGCGCGTACCGGCGGGCGAAGAGGTCCCGACCACCCACCCCGGCGAGCACCCGCAGCCCGGCCACGATGTCGCCGGACCGGGCGGTCAGGGCGCCCTGCTGCCCGCGGTAGACCGACTCGGCCCGTTCGAGTCGGCGCAGCAGCGGCCCGACGACGAGCGCGACCGCCGGCACGCCCACCAGCACGCAGAGCGCGAGCAACGGGGAGATCGACCAGAGCACCACGGCGATGACCCCGTACGCGACGATCGCGCCGACCCCGGGCCCGGTCAGTGTCAGCACCTGTGCCGACCACTCGATGTCGGACCCGCCGACGGTGGCCACCTCACCGGCGGCGGAGCGGCGCGGTAGCGCCGCGCCGACCCGGGACAGGTGACGCAGCAGCACCTCCGCGGAGCGGGCCTTGGCGTCCTCCCGGATGAAGGTCATCGTGCGGTGCCGCATGATCCCCAGGTACGACAACGCCACTCCGGCCACGACGATCGCCGCGACCCACAGGACCAGGGCGCGGGTGTCGCGGTCGCGCAGACCGTCGTCGACGGCACGGGCGATCAGGTAGGGCCGGACCGACAGCCCGACCATCCAGGCCGTGCCGAGCAGGCTGCCGCGCAGCACCCGCCAGGGCTGGCGACGGACCAGCCACCACAGGTACCGCATCGGACCGCGGGTGTCGGGGGTGCCGGGGTCGGGGTGCGGAATCTGGACGGGCACCTGCCCACGCTACCGAGCGCCGGGCCGACCCACCGACCGGTTTTCCTGTCGGAGGGGGAAGGCAGAATCACATTCGTGCTGGTGGCGGTGGTGGCGGTGGTGGCGGACGAGCAGGGCGGGGGAGCGTTGTGCCCGCTCGACGTCGCTGGCCGTCCCGCCGGCCCGATCGAGACGGCGACCGACCTCGCGGCCGCGGTGGCCGCTTGGGAGGCGGCCGAGCGTCCGCGCTGGGTCTGGGCCACCGCGAGCACGATCTACCCGGCGCTGCTGCGGGCCGGCGTGCGGGTCGAGCGATGCCACGACGTGGAGTTGACCGAGGCGCTGCTGCTCGGGCACGCCGGCCGGTGGGGCGAGCCCCGCGCGCTGGCCGCCGCTTGGGCCCGCCTGACCGGCGGGCCGGTGCCGGCCGACCCACCGCCGCGCGCGGCCGCGCCGCCCGGCCAGGGCCAGGGCGCGCTCTTCGACGCGCTGCCCGGTCCGCCGGGCCCGGGCATCGAGGCACTGACCCAGGTGTACGCCGACCAGCTCGCCCGGGTCATGCGGACCGAGCACCCCGGCCGGTTCCGGCTGCTGGTGGCCGCCGAGTCGGCCGGCGCCCTGATCGCGGCGGAGATGGGTGCCGCGGGGCTGCCCTGGCGGGCCGACGTGCACGACGCGATCCTCGCCGAGCTGCTGGGTGAGCCGTCCCCGGTCGGCGGACCGCCGCGCCGGCTGGCCGAGTTGGCGTCCCGGATCGCCGACGCGTTCGGCGTCCGCCGACTGCACACCGACTCCCCGGCCGAGTTGCTCAAGGCGTTCGCCCGGGCCGGGGTGGAGCTGCCCAACACCCGGGCCTGGGTGTTGCGCGGCGTGGACCATCCCGCGGTGCCGCTGGTGCTGGAATACAAGGAGCTGTACCGGATCTGGACGGCGCACGGCTGGTCCTGGCGTGAGCAGTGGGTGCGCGACGGGCGGTTCCAGCCGGGGTACGTGCCGGGCGGGGTGGTCTCGGGGCGCTGGGCGACCCGTGGCGGCGGCGCGTTGCAGATCCCCAAGGTGATCCGTCGGGCGGTGGTGGCCGACCCGGGCTGGCGGCTGGTGGTCGCCGACGCCGGCCAGTTGGAGCCCCGCGTCCTGGCTGCGGTCTCCGGGGACGCGCGGCTGGCGGCGGCCGGCGGCGCCGGTGACCTCTACGCCGCGCTGGCCCGGGAGTCGTTCGGCGGTGACCGCCCCCGAGCCAAGGTGGCGCTGCTGGGCGCGATGTACGGGCAGACCGGAGGAGCGGCGGTGCCCGCGCTGGCGGTGCTGAAACACAGCTACCCGACGGCGTTCGGCTACGTCGAGGCGGCGGCGCGCACCGGCGAGGCGGGCGGGTTGGTGCGCTCGTGGCTGGGGCGTACCTGCCCACCGGGCTCGGTCGGGTTCGCCGACCCGGACGAGGGGCCGATCGATCCGGACGCCGCCGCCGATCGGCAGAGCCCACGGGCGCGCGCCGCCCGGTCCCGGGGGCGCTTCACCCGCAACTTCGTCATCCAGGCCACCGCGGCGGAGTGGGCCTCCACGCTGCTGGCCACGCTGCGCACCGAGCTGGCCGACACCGACGCCGAGCTGGTCTTCTTTCAGCACGACGAGGTGATCGTGCACTGCCCCGCCGAGCAGGCCGAGAAGGTCGCGGCGGCGGTGAGCCGGGCGGGTGAGCGGGCCACCGCCCTGCTGTTCGGTGACACTCCGGTGCGCTTCCCGCTCGACCTGTCCATAGTCGACTGCTACGCCGACGCCGCCTGAACGGCCTGTCCGCCGCCCTCGCGGTCGATGATCGTCTCCACTTCGCCGATTCCGGGGGTGTCTGGGCCTCTGGATGCCGCCACGTCGGCGTTCTGGAGTAGATCACTCGCCCATTGCGTAACGGTTGCACTATTTTCCCTTTTCGCCCCGCCACCCGTGCGTGGCCCTCCTCGTTGCAGTGTCCGTAGGAGGGGGCGGCCGGTCACGGTCGGTCCCGTGCTTGAGGGGGCGCAGCTGAACCGGATCGCAGGAATGATCATCGCCGCAGGTGGGGGACGCCGTATCGGTGGTCCCGAGGCGCTGCTGCACCAGGGGGAGAAGCCCCTGGTCAACCAGATGATCGACACGATGACCGAGGCGGGCTGCGAGCAGATCGTGGTCGTGCTGGGGGCCGCCGCCGACCAGGTCCGGGAGACCGCCGACCTGGGCAAGGCCACCGTCGTGATCAACAAGGCATGGGGCACCGGCGTCGGCTCGTCCATCCGCGCCGGCCTGGCCGCCATGGACGACGCCGGTATCGAGGCGGTGGTGGTGGTGCCGGTCGACATGCCGGGCCTGACCGCCGCGGCCGTACGCCGGGTGGCCGCACTGCCGTACCCGGACGTGCTGGTCTGCGCCACCTACGACGGGCTGCGCGGCTACCCGATGCTGTTCGGCCGCCGACACTGGCCCGGCATCGCCACGCTGGCCAGCGCCGACGTGGGCGCGCGGCCGTACCTGCTGGCGCACAAGGACCAGATCGTCGACATCGCCTGCGACTCGGTGGCCGACGGCAGCCGTGTCGACACCCCGGAGCTGATGGAGCTATACGGCCTCACCGTCCCGCCGCAGCGGCTCGGGGTCTGAGCGCTGGGCTCCTCTTCGATCGGTGGCAGCTGAGCGACTCGACACGCCGCGCATGGCGCTGCTGAACTGCCACCGATCGCCGGTGTGGGCCGTCAGGCGGGGTGGTCCAGTTCGCCGGTGGTGGCGAGTCGCCGGTACCAGTGTGCGCTGTCCTTCCAGGTGCGGTCCTGGGTGTCGTAGTCGACCCGGATGATCCCGAACCGCCGGTCGTAGCCGTAACCCCACTCGAAGTTGTCCAGCAGCGACCAGACGAAGTAGCCCCGCACGTCCGCGCCCTGCTCGCGGGCGTCCGCCACAGCCGAGATGTGCCGACGCAGATAGTCGATCCGCCGGTCGTCGTGGATGCGGCCGTCGGCAGACACCTCGTCGTCGAAGGCCGCGCCGTTCTCGGTGATCATCAGCGGCTGTCCCGGGTACTCCCGGCCCAGGCGCAGCAGCAGCTCGGTCAGGGCCGGCGGGTCGATGTTCCACCCCATCGCCGTGTACGGGCCGGGCTGCGGCAGGAAGTCGACGTCGTCGGCGCCGACCCACGGCGAGTGCGCCGACGCGCCGTGACCGTCGGCGTCCGAGCGGCCCGAGCGCCCGTCCCAGGCGCGGACGAGGGTGCTGGAGTAGTAGTTGACGCCCAGCACGTCCAGCGGCACGGCGGCCACCTTCTCGTCGCCCTGCCGCACGAACGACCAGTCGGTGACGCCCGCCGTGTCGGCCAGCAGGTCGGCCGGGTACGTCCCGTTCAGCATCGGGCCGAGGAACGCCCGGTTGGCCAGCGCGTCGATGCGGCGGGCCGCGTCGACGTCCTCCGCCGAGCCGGAGGCCGGGCGGATCACGTGCAGGTTCAGCGTCACCGACAGCTCGGCGGTCGGTGCCGTCTCCCGGACCACGCGACCGGCCAGGCCGTGCGCGAGGTTCAGGTGGTGCACGGCCGCCAGCGCCGCCGCCGGCTCGGTCCGCCCCGGCGCGTGCACACCGGAGCCGTAACCCAGGTACGCCGAGCACCACGGCTCGTTGAGCGTCGTCCAGGTGTGCACCCGGTCGCCGAGCGCGGCGACGATCCCCGAGGCGTACTCCTCGAAGCGCAGCGCCGTGTCCCGCACCGGCCATCCACCGGCGTCCTCCAGCTCCTGCGGCAGGTCCCAGTGGTACATCGTCGCCACCGGACGGACGCCGCGCTCCAGCAAACCGTCGACCAGCCGGGAGTAGAAGTCCAGGCCGGCCTGGTTGAACCGTCCGGAGCCGCCCGGCTGCACCCGCGGCCAGGAAATCGAGAAGCGGTACGCGCCCAGGCCCAGCTCGGCGACGTGGTCGAGGTCCTGCGCCCAGCGGTGGTAGTGGTCGGCGGCCACGTCACCGGTGTCGCCGTTCAACGTCCGTCCGGGTGTGTGGCTGTAGGTGTCCCAGATGGACGGCCCTCGGCTGTCCTCCGTGGCCGCGCCCTCGATCTGGTACGCCGCCGTGGCCGAACCCCACAGAAAACTCTCCGGAAAGGCATGTTCCGTCATCGTCCTGCCACCTCCGTCCCGGCCACCACACAGTGGTACGCCGACGATTCACCCGCCACCAGTTCCGCCCTGGCCACGCCGTCGCGGAAACCTACCTCGAACTCCGCGCCGGCCCCCCGGCCGGGCGACGGAATCCGTACCCGCCGCCGCTGCCCCTCGGCCGGAGCGTAGAGGCACAGGCGGACGCCGTCCGCCCAGTCGTAGTCGGGCCGGTCCGAGCGCGCCCCGAACGGGATCACCGCGCCAGGCCGGGCGAGCACCGGCAGGCTGTCGAACTCGTGCTTCTCGGTCACCCAGGCCGGGCCGGTGAGCTGTGCGCCGGTCATCAGGTGCGTCCACGTGCCGGCGGGGACGTAGAAGGTGACCTGGCCGTCGGCGCTGAGCACCGGCGCGACCAGCACGTCGGGGCCGAGCATGTACTGCCGGTCCAGGTGCGCCGCGGCCGGATCGTCCGGGAACTCCACGATCATCGGGCGCATCACCGGGATCCCGTCGTGGTGCGCCTCCTGCGCGGCGGCCGCCAGGTACGGCATCAGGCTGAGCTTGAGCCGGGTGAAGTGCCGCAGCACGTCGACGGCCTCCTCGTCGTACGCCCACGGGACCCGGTACGAGCCGGAGCCGTGCAGCCGGGAGTGCGACGAGAGCAGTCCGAAGGCGATCCACCGCTTGAACACGGCCGGGTCGGGGGTGCCCTCGAAGCCGCCGATGTCGTGGCTCCAGTAGCCGAACCCGGACGCCGCCAGGGACAGCCCGCCGCGCAGCGACTCGGCCATCGCGACGAACGTCGCCTCGCAGTCGCCGCCCCAGTGCACCGGGAACTGCTGCCCGCCGGTGGTGGCCGAGCGGGCGAACACCATCGCCTCGCCCTCGCCGCGCTCGGTCTCCAGCAGCTCGAAGACGGCCTTGTTGTAGAGGTAGGAGTAGTAGTTGTGCATTCGCTGCGGGTCGGAACCGTCGTGCCACACCACGTCGGTCGGGATGCGCTCGCCGAAGTCGGTCTTGAAGCAGTCGACGCCCATGTCCAGCAGGACCTTGAGCTTGCCGGTGAACCAGCGGACCGCGTCCGGGTTGGTGAAGTCGACGAGCGCCATCCCGGCCTGCCACTTGTCCCACTGCCAGACCGAGCCGTCCGGGTTGCGGACCAGGTAGCCGGCCTGGCGGCCCTCCTCGAAGAGGTACGAGCGCTGGGCGATGTACGGGTTGATCCAGACGCACACCTTCAGGTCCCGCTCGTGCAGCCGGCGCAGCATCCCCTCCGGGTCGGGGAAGGTCGCCGGGTCCCAGACGAAGTCGACCCAGTGGAACTGGCGCATCCAGAAGCAGTCGAAGTGGAACACCGACAGCGGCAGGTTCCGCTCGGCCATCCCGTCGACGAACTCGGTCACCGTCTTCTCGTCGTACGAGGTGGTGAACGACGTGGACAGCCACAGCCCGTACGACCAGGCGGGCACCCGGGCCGGTCGGCCGGTCAGCGCGGTGTACCGGCGCAGCACGTCCTTCGGGGTGGGCCCGTCGATCACGTAGTAGGTGAGCGACTGCCCCTCGACGCTGAACTGGTTCTGCGCCACGACCTCCGAGCCGACCTCGAACGACACGTGCTCCGGGTGGTCCACGAAGACCCCGTAGCCGGCGCTGCTGAGATAGAACGGCACGTTCTTGTACGCCTGTTCGCTGGCCGTCCCACCGTCGGCGTTCCAGATGTCGACGGTCTGGCCGTTCTTGACGAACGGGCCGAAGCGCTCGCCCAGCCCGTACACCGTTTCACCGACGCCGAGCGCGAGCCGCTCGTGCACGTGCCGGCGGCCCTGGCCGTCGGTGACGATCCCGACGCTGCGGGCGGTGGACGCGGTGAGCAGCCGGTCGCCGTGCCGGAACTCGACCCGCCAAGCGTCGACGAGCGCGACCCGGGCGGTCAGTTCGCCGGTGGTCAGCGACGCGGTGATTCCGGTGATGTCGACGGTGACGGGGTGGGTGCCGTCGGTGCTCAACCGGAAGCGCGGCTCGCGGGGCAGTCCGCCGCTGTGGTGACCGATGGTCACCCCGACGACGCCGGGGGCGGGGGAGAAGAACCGGACGGTGACGACGGGCCGGTTGAGGGTGTCGCCCCGACCGGTGATCTGACCGGCCGGAGCGAAGACGGTGAAGCCGCTCTCGTCCGGCTCGACCGATTCCACCGCGCCGGGGCGCAGCACGCTGACCCCCGGGCGCAGTTGCCAGTACCCGTCGGTGAACTTCACTTCTCGGCTCCTGCCGTGATGCCGCGCGCCAGAGTGCGCTGGAAGATGAGGAAGAAGAGGATGGCCGGCACCAGGCTGATCAGCGCGCCGGCGTTCGTCGTCGGGGCGTCCATCAGACGGTCGCCCTGCAACGAGGCGAGCGCGACCGGGATGGTCTGCGTCTGGTTGTCGATCAGCATGACCAGCGGGATGAGGAACTCGTTCCAGGTCCAGATGAAGAAGAAGATGAGGAGTACGGCCAGGGTGGGCCGCAGGTTGGGGAAGACCACCCGCCACAGCACCGTCCACTTGCCCGCGCCGTCCAGCGCGGCGGCCTCCAACAGCGAGCGCGGGAAGGTGCCCAGGACCGAGGCCAGCAGGTACGTGCCGAACGCGCTCTGGATCACGGTGAAGATGATGATCACCGCGAGCCTGGTGTTGTAGAGGCCTACCTCCTTCGCCACGTAGTACAGCGGGTAGATCAGCGCCTCCTGCGGCAGCATGTTGGCCAGCAGGAACAGACCGACGATCCACAGTCGGCCACGGACCCGGCCGATGCCCAGGGCGTACGCGTTGAGCAGGGACACGACGACGCCGAGTACCGCCACGGAGCCGGCGATGAGCGCCGAGTTCCACAGCTTGAGCGGGAAGTTCACCTCGGTCCAGTACGCCCGCAGGCCCTTGGTGTAGAACTCGCCGGGCCAGCTCAGCGGCCCGCCCGACGAGTAGTCACCCGGCGACTTGAACGCGTTGAGCAGCATGAACGCGAACGGCACCAGCATGACGAGCGCGCCGACAATGACCAGGGCGAGCACGACCCAGCGGCTGACGCCGCGGTGGTGCCGGTCGCGGACGGGCCGGCGGACCGGCGTCGGCGCCGGAATGAGCGTCACGGCCATGTCAGAACCCCCGGTCCCGGCGCTCGGTACGCGACTGCCACCAGATGAAGACCCCGGCCACCACGACGATGATCAGTGTGAGCACCGTGGAGATCGCCGAGCCGTAGCCGACCTGGAGCTTCTTGAAGAAGGTGTAGTAGGCGAAGTAGGACGGCACGTTCGTGGCATTCTCCGGGCCGCCCCGGGTGAGCGCGAAGATCGGCCCGAACACCTTCAGCGCGGCGATGGTGCAGGTCAGAGCCACCACGAAAGTCTCCGGCCGGATCTGCGGCAGGGTGATCGCCCGGAACCGGTGCAGCCAGTTCGCGCCGTCGACCTCGGCCGCCTCGTACAACTCCGGGTCGACCCGTTGAAGCGCGGCCATGAAGACGACCACCGGGTAGCCGATCTGCACCCAGATCATCACCGCCATGACAGCCGGCAGGGCCGTGTCGGGGTCGCCGAGCCAGTCGTGGCGCAGCGCACCGAGGCCGACCGCGTCGAGCAGGCTGTTGAACGCGCCGTCGGGCCGCAGGATCCAACCCCAGACGATGCCCGCCACCACCACGGGCAGCACCTGCGGCAGGTAGAATGCGGCCCGCAGCGCGGCGGCGGTACGCGGCTTGAACCGGCGTCCGATGACGTCGAAGAGCACCGAGGCGAGCAGCAGCCCGAGCAGGGTGGGCACCACCACCATCGCGACGATCATCGCCACGGTGTTGCGGAACGACGCCCAGAACACCTCGTCGTGCAGCAGCCGCTGGTAGTTGTCGAACCCCACGAAGGTGGGGTCGCCGATGCCGGACCACCTGGTCAGCGACAGGTAACCGGTGCCGACCAGCGGAGCGCCGATGACCAGCACGAACAGCACCGCTCCGGGGAGCAGGTAGAGCCAGTACGCCGCGTCGCGGCCGCGAGGTCGGCGGCGGGGCTCCGGCGGGGTGGGCGTCGCCGTCGAGGGTGTGGCGGCGACGGTTTCGGAGACTGCCATGGAAGATCCTTCCCGGCGGGGCGGGCGGGCGCTCCGGTCGTGCCGGTCGCGCCCGCCGCTCGCCGTGTCACTTGCCGGTGATCTCCTTGACGCCATCGGCGTACGGCTTGGCGATCGTGTCGAGCACCTGGTCCGGGGACTTCGACCCGTTGATCAGGCCCTGGAAACCGCCGACCAGCACGTCGTAGTAGCCGGGCACCGGCCAGTCCGGGTAGAAGGCCAGGCCGTCCTGCTTGCTGACCGTGTTGAAGTCCTCGATCAGCTTGCGGTCCTTCGGGTCGCTGATCTTCGAGGTATCAGCGGCGACCGGGACGCCACCGTTGTTGCCGATCAGGTCCTGGATCTCCGGACGCAGGGTGATGTCGATGAAGTCGTACGCCAGGCTCTTGGCCTTGCTGTTCGACGGGACCACCCAGATGTTGCCCGACGACCCGGCGTTGAGGGTGTTGCCGGGGAAGAGGAACGTGTCCCAGTTGGCCTTCATCTCGGTCTTGAACCGGCCGTACCACCAGCTACCCGAGACGATCATGGGGGTTTTGCCGGCGATGAACGCGGTGCCCATGTCCTCGGCCTTGAGGCTCGCCGAGTTCTTGGCGACGTAGCCCTTGCGCACCCACTCGGCGAACGTGTCCGCGCCGTACTTGAGCGGGTCGGCCTTGAAGTCGACCGGGTTCTTGTAGAGCTGGTAGTTGTCGACGAACTGCCGGTCGGCCTTGGAGAGCGCCAACTGGTAGAAGAGCTGCCCGGCCGGGTACTCGGCCCCGGCCATGCCCAGCGGCGTGACGCCCTTGCCGACGAAGGTGTCCATCGCGGCGGTCATCTCGGACAGCGTGGTCGGCACCTTGACGCCGTTGCGGTCGAACAGGTCCTTGTTGTAGTAGACCGTGACGTACTCGCCGTAGTTGGGTACGCCGAACCAGTTGCCCGACCCCATCACGCCCTTGTCGCTGTACCGGGCGGTGGTCTGGAGGCTGGGGCTGAGCTTGCCGGCCCAGCCGCGCTTGTCGGCCTCGGCGCTCAGATCGGTGAGCAGACCCTGCGACGACAGCAGGCCTGCCGTCGCGTTGCCCTTGTTGTACTCCATGATGTCCGGGCCCTCGGACGAGTTGATGATCATGCCGGC
This sequence comes from Micromonospora sp. DT4, assembly GCF_049841675.1. Lineage (NCBI taxonomy): Bacteria > Bacillati > Actinomycetota > Actinomycetes > Micromonosporales > Micromonosporaceae > Micromonospora > Micromonospora sp. DT4. The sequence goes on along the minus strand of NZ_JBNCKT010000053.1, from coordinate 1,525 downwards.
GTTCTGCTGGATCTGCTCGAACGCCTTGCGCTCGAAGCGCACCTCGACGCCCGGGTGTTCGGCCTTGAAGATCTCGATCGCCCGGTTCCAGCCGACCCCCATCGCGCTGTTCTCGCTCTCGTAGTGCCAGAGCTTGAGGGTCTTGGCCCCGCTGTCGTCCTCGCTCTCGCCGCCGCCGCAGGCGGCCACGGTGGTCGTCGCGGTCGCCGCCAGGGCGATCGCCGCGACGATCCGGCGGAATCGCTGCATTGCTATCCTCCTCGTTGAGTATCGAGCCCGGTATCTCACTGGGCCCGTCGTCGCGTTGCCGCGCGGCGGCGGGCCGTTCTTACTGGTCAGCCCCTATGAGGTTGGTCTGGTCCGTGGCGCGGCGGTCGACCCCCGGATCTCCAGAACGCACGGCAGCAGTTGCTGGTGGCGCTCGTCGCCGGACCCGTCGAGGCGGCGCGCCAACGCCTCGATCGCGATCCGACCCAGGGCCGACCCGGGCGACGTCATCGCGGTCAGCGCCGGGGTGGCCAACTCGGCGACCTGCGGCGAGGTGACCATCGAGACCACCGACACGTCGTCGGGCACCGACAGCCCCCGCCCGGTCAGCTCACCGAGGATGCCGAAGATCGCCGTCTCGTTCATCGCCAGCACGGCGGTCAGCTCCGGGGCCCGGGCGAACGCGGCGGCCAGCGCCGCCCGCCCGCCAGCGGCGCTGTCCTCGGCCGGGATCATGATCGGCTCCAGGCCGTGGCCGGTCATGGCTGTGACGAAGGCATCTCGGGTACGCAACGCGGGGCCGTAACCGCTGGCGAGCGTCGCGGCCGAGTGGTTGACGTAGACGATCCGGCGGTGCCCCAGGCCGACCAGGTGCGCGACGGCCTCCCGGACGGTCTGCTCGAAGTCGATGTCGACGAAGGAGAGCCCCTCGGCGTCGCCGGTGCGCCCGATCAGCACCAGCGGCACACCCGCCTCCTGGAGCACGGTGACCCGTTCGTCGGCGAGCTGCACCTCCATCAGCACCACGCCGTCGAGCATCCGCTGGGTGGCCAACCGACGCAGGTCGTCCAGGTCGCCACCGCCGACCGGCGAGAGCACGAGGTGGTAGCCGACGGCGCTGGCCGCGGCGGCGGCACCGGTGACGAACGCGGTCTCGGTGGCGCCCAGACCACGCTCGTCCATCGGCATCAGCAGGCCGAGGATGCGGCTGCGCCGGCTGGCCAACCCCCGGGCCATGGCGTTGGGCTGGTAGTCCAGCTCGGCCATCGCCGCGAGCACCTTGGCGCGGGTCGCCTGGGAGATCGGCCGGGTGCCGGTGAGCACGTACGACACGGTGCTGACCGAGACCTGCGCGAGGCGGGCGACGTCGTGCATCGTGGCCACCACGCACCTCCTCCGGCCCGGCGCGGAACGCTTTCGAACCATCGTCGAATCGTTTCGACTAAACGTTTCGACAGACGCTAGTACGGCAGCCGTACTTCGTGATCATGGCTGGAGTTCGAGGGTGAGGCGGCGGGCGTAGTGGGCTTGTTTGGCT